>CAZALA010000026.1:0-30462 GCA_964485725.1 uncultured Propionivibrio sp.
CGGCATGGGCAAGGTCGCCGGCAAGTTCGTCATCATCCTCAACATCAACAAGGTCGTCTCGGTCGAGGAAATCGCCCAGCTGACGGCCGCCGACGGCGCCGCTGCGGACGCCCAGGCAGCGACCGTGGCGGCCTGACATTGAAAGCCGGCGCGCAGCAGGCGCTTGCCTCCGGACCGGCGCCGCGCTGGTCCGGAGACGGCGTCGCCCGCGCAGCGCAGCGCAGCGCGCTCGCCTTCGTCGGCAGCGAGCGCCGCCGCGACAGTGACCGCGACGGCGAAACCATCCTCATCGTCGACGACGCGCCCGACAACCTCGCCGTCCTCGGCGAGCTGCTGCAGGAGGCGGGGTATCGCGTCAAGGTCGCCAACGGCGGCAGCGTCGGGCTGCATCTGGCCGCGCTCGCGCCGCAGCCGGCGCTCATCCTGCTCGACGTGATGATGCCCGAAATCGACGGCTACGAAGTCCTCCATCGCCTGCGCGAGAACCCGATGACGCGCGAGATCCCGGTCGTCTTCCTGACCGCGATGGACGCCGCCGAAGCCGAGGAGCGGGCTTTCGCCGCCGGCATCGCCGATTACATCACGAAGCCGATCAAGCCCGCGGTCGTCCTTGCCCGCGTGCGCAACCAGCTCCTCGTGCGCCAGGCGCGCCACTGGCTGCAGGACCAGAATCTCGCGCTCGAGGCCGAAGTCGTGCGCCGCCTGCGCGAAAACGAACAGATCCAGGTGATGAGCATCCGGGCGCTCGCGCACCTTGCCGAGACGCGCGACAACGACACGGGATTTCACATCCAGCGCACGCAAAGCTACGTGCGCGAACTCGCGACGCGCCTGCAGTACCACCCGCGCTTTGCCGCGACGCTGACCCCCGAGTACGTCGATCTCCTCTCGCTGTCGGCGCCGCTGCACGACATCGGCAAGGTCGGCATTCCCGATGCCATCCTGCTCAAGCCCGGCAAGCTCTCGGCGGCCGAATGGGAGGTCATGAAGACGCACGCCGTTCTCGGCAGCGACGCCATCGAACTTGCGCAAAGCGACGTCAACGCGGGCATCGGCTTTCTCACGCAGGCCAAGGAAATCGCGCGCTGGCACCACGAGCGCTGGGACGGCACGGGCTACCCCGACGGCCTCCGCGGCGAGGCGATTCCGGTCTCGGCAAGGCTGATGGCGGTCGCCGACGTCTTCGACGCGCTGATCTCCAAGCGCTGCTACAAGGAAGCGGTCGCTTTCGACAAGGTGTACACGATCATGGCGGCCGGGCGCGGCACGCACTTCGACCCTGACGTCAGCGACGCCTTCCTCGCCGGCTTCGAAGGCTTCAAGGCGATCGCGCTGACTTTCGGGCTCGATGTTTGATGGCCTCTTCGCTCTCCCGGTCCCGCTCATCCGCACGCTGAAAATCACCCGCGCATGCCCAACCGAACTTCCTCCGCAGACCCGCGCCGCTGGTACTCGCGGGCGCGCTCGCCGCTCGTCATCTTCGTCTTCCTGCTCTGCGCCGCCCCGCTCATCGGCGCCTTCTACGTCAAGCTGCAGATCACCGAAACCGAGCGCCGCGCTTACGGCAACCTCAACGCGATCGCCCGCCTCGACGCGACGCGCATCGAGGACTGGCTGCAGGTGCGCCAAGCCGAACTCGAGCTGACGCTGCAGAGCCAGTTCATGGAGGGTGCCGAGCGCGGCAAGAAAGCCGACGTGAAGCAGCTTTCGACGATCGCGCACAACCTGCGCACGCTGCGCAACATCTCCAACTACCGCTCGGTCTCGCTGCTCGACGCCGACGGCAAGCTCCTCGTCAACGAAGGCGAGCCCTTCCGGCCGGGCGTCGAAATGCGCTCGCTGCTCGAGACGAGCGCGCTGCGGCCGGTCGTCCGGCACAGCGAACTGACCCTCGCCGAAGACGGCGAACCCGTCATGTACTTTGCCGCGGCGATGTTCGGCAGCGGCGCCACCGGGCGCCGGGCGAGCGCCTTCGTGGTGAGCTGCGTGAGCCTGCGCGAACACGTCTTCCCGCAGCTCGAACAGGGGCTTACGCACAGCCCGAGCGGCGAGACGCTGCTCGTGCGCCGCGAAGGCGACGAGGTCGCTTTCATCAGCCCCTTGCGCCATCGCGCCGACCCGCCGCTGACGCTGCGCATGCCGCTCTCGCAGGCGATGCGCCCGGCGGTGCGCGCGGTCGGCGAGCACGCCGTGCATGTCATGTCAGGCGTTGACTATCGCGGCGTCGAAGTGCTCACCGCGTATCGGCCGATCACCGGCACCTCGTGGCGGCTGATTACCAAGATCGACCGCGACGAAGTGCTCGCGCCGATGTGGCGAACCGTCTTCTGGATCGGCCTCATCGCGCTCGCCGCGATCGCCTCGATCGCCGGGGCGCTGGGCTTCTTCTGGCGCCAGCGCGAAAGCGCGCAGCAAATCTCGCGGCTCACCGAGCAGGCCAAGGCCGACGAATTGCTCAGGCAATTCTTTACGCTGCCTTTCGTCGGCATGGCGATCGTTTCGCCGCAGACGCGCCGATTCGTCCGCTTCAACGACCAGGCCTGCCTGCTCACGGGCTATACGCGCGCCGAGCTCAGCCAGCTGACCTGGACTCACCTGACGCATCCCGACGACCTCGAACGGCTCGCCGGCGAACTGCGCAAAATCTACCGCGGTCGCCAGAACGCCGCGGCGGTCGAGCAGCGCCTCGTGCGCAAGGACGGCGCTGTCATCTTCGTCAGCGCCGAAGTCAGGTGCGTGCGCAGGCCTGGCGGCCGCCTCGACTACCTGATCGGCACCGCGCAGGACATCACGCAGCGCAAGACGCACGAGATCACGCTCGCCGTCGCCAACGCCAAGCTGCACGAAAAACAGATCGAACTCGTCGCCCAGTACGAGAAGCTGCAGCAGACGAAGCGCGCGCTCGAGGACTCGCGCGGCCGCTACATCGACCTCTACGAATTCGCGCCGGCGGCTTATCTGACGCTCTCGCCGCAGGGCTTCATCCGCGGCATCAACCATACCGGCACTGCGCTCCTCGGAGAGCGCAGCGAGCCTGTCACGGGACGGAATTTCGCGAGCTTCGTCGGCGCCGGCGACCTCGCGCGCTGGCACGCCTTCCTCGAGCTTGCGCGCCATGGCAACGCGCGGCAAAGCGCCGAATTCGCGCTCAGGCAGGTCGACGCGACGACGCTCTACGTGAAAGCGGAAAGTTCGCTGCACGCCCTGCCGGCAGGCGCCGAGGACGACAGCGTCGTGCGCATGACGCTCACCGACATCAGCGAGCGCAAGCAGGCCGAGGAGGCGCTGCGCATGCTCTCGGAAGCGGTCCGGCAAAGCCCCGAGGCGATCGTCATCACGAGCACCGATGGCCGCATCGAATACGTCAACGAGTCCTTCACGCTGCACAGCGGCTACACGCGCCAGGAGGCGATCGGCCGCAATCCGCGGCTCCTCAACTCGGGCCTGACGCCGGCAGGCACTTACGAATCGATGTGGGCGACGCTCGAGCGCGGCGACTCGTGGAAAGGCGAGTTCTTCAACCGGCGCAAGGACGGCTCGCTGTTCATCGAATTCGCCGTGATCGCGCCGATCCGCCAGCCCGACGGCAAGGTCACGCACTACGTCGCGGTGAAGGAGGACATCACCGAGAAAAAGCGCCTCGGCGAGGAACTCGACAAGTATCGCTTCCATCTCGAGGAAGTCGTCGAAGAGCGCACGCTGCAGCTTGCCGAGGCGAGACTGCAGGCGGAGACGGCGAACATCGCGAAGAGCTCATTTCTCGCCAACATGAGCCACGAGATCAGAACGCCCATGAATGCCATCATCGGCCTCACGCATCTGCTGCGCAACAGCGAGCCGACGCAGCGGCAACTCGACCGGCTCGACAAGATCGACACGGCGGCCGAACACCTGCTTTCGCTGATCAACGACATCCTCGATCTTTCCAAGATCGAAGCCGGCAAGATGGACCTCGAGGACACCGACTTCACGCTCGGCACCGTGCTTGAGAGCGTGCGCTCGATGATCGCAGCGACGGCGCGCAGCAAGAACCTGGCGGTGAGCATCGACTGCGCGGCGCTGCCGCTGTGGCTCTCCGGCGATCCGACGCGCGTGCGCCAGGCGCTGCTCAACTACGCGGTCAACGCGGTTAAATTCACCGAGCGCGGGCACATCGCGCTGCGCGCCCGCCTGCTCGAAGAACAGGGCAATGCGCTGCTCATTCGTTTCGAGGTCGAAGATTCCGGCATCGGCATCGCCGCCGACAAGCTGCCGGGGCTTTTCCAGGCCTTCGAACAATCGGATACCTCGACGACGCGCAAGTACGGTGGCACCGGGCTCGGGCTGGCGATCACGCGCCGCCTGGCCGAACTCATGGGCGGCGAAGTCGGGCTCGCGAGCGAGCCGCGCAGCGGCAGCACTTTCTGGTTTACGGCGCGCCTTAAACGCGGCCACGGCAGAGTGCTGCAGCCGACCGACGCCGCGGCCGCGAGCGATGAAGAAACCTTGCGCGAACGCTGCGCCGGCGCGCGCATTCTGATTGCCGACGACGTCGAGATCAACCTCGAAGTCGCCGAACTTCTGCTGCGCGCCGTCGGCCTCGAAGTCGATGCGGCGAAAAACGGCAGCGAAGCCGTCGACAAGGTTCGCACCGGCAACTACGACCTCGTGCTGATGGACGTGCAGATGCCCGAGCTCAACGGTCTTGACGCGACGCGGTCGATCCGCGCGCTCGCTTGCGGCGGCGGCCTGCCGATTCTGGCGATGACCGCCAACGCCTTTTGCGATGACCGTCGCCGCTGCCTCGAGGCCGGAATGAACGACTTCATCGCCAAGCCGGTCAATCCCGAAAGGCTTTACGCGGTGCTGCTCAAATGGTTGCCGCAGCGCGCCGGCGCGGCGCCGGCGCACGCTCGCGGCGAGCCTGCCAGCGGCGAGCCGCCCAGCCAGCACGAGCGGCTTCTGCGCGTGCGCGGCCTCGATCTCGAGAGCGGCCTCGCGCGGGTACGCGGCAAGCTCGAGAAGTACGTCACGGTGCTCGAACTCTTTGTCGGGCGGCATGCCGACGACGTCGCGCTCATCGCCGCCGCGCTGAAGAGCGGCGATCGCGTTCGCGCCGAGGCGGTCGCCCATGCGCTCAAGGGCTCGGCCGGCTTGATCGGCGCGAGCGCCACCGCCGATGCCGCTCAGGAGCTGCTCTGCCTGCTGCGTCAGGAAGCGACGGAGGCAGCGCTCGACGCGGCGAGTTCTGCCCTGGCGCCGCTCGTGCACGGCCTGATCGACGAGCTGAAAGCGGCCATCGCGCCTGCCGCTTCTGCGGCGCCCGACGGGCAAGACGGACGCTACCGGGAGGTCATGGCGCGGCTCGAGGAACTGCTCGCGAGCGGCGACCTTGGCGCCGCCGCGCTCGCGCGCGAACAGCGGACGCTGTTGCGGACAAGGCTGGGGGCCGCGGGAGAATCCTTGCTCGCGGCGATCGCGGTTTTCGATTTCGCGCGCGCGCTCGCCGTGCTGCGCTCGGCGCCGGGCGAGGCCCACGCAACGGCCGCGTCGGCATAGGTCGCAGCCGGCGGTGCAAGGCGCTTACGCGAACGGGGGCTTATTGCGGCCGCAGCGGCTCGCTTGAGAAGCGTCCGCTCGGCATCGCTTCGACGACAGTGCGAACGAGTTCGGCGATCGAACCGGCCTGCAGCTTCTGCATGATGAGCTGGCGGTAGGTTTCGGCGGTGCGCGTGCTGATGCCGAGCTCGTCGGCGATGACCTTGGTCAGCTTGCCTTCGAAGATGCCCTGCAGCACTTCCTTTTCGCGCGGCGTGAGCAGGGCGATCCGGTCGCCGATGCGCCGGTTCTTCGCCTGCAGCTCATTGCGCGCCTTGTCGATGCGCAAACCGTCCTGGATGCGCTCGATGAGTTGCTGCGTCGGAAACGGTTTCTGGAAGAAATCGAGCGCACCGCCGCGCATCGCGCGCACCACCGACTGCACTTCGGCGTATGCCGAAATGAAGATCATCGGCAGATTGACACCGCGTCGATGCAACTCCTCCTGCAGCTCGAGCCCGCTCATGCCGGGCATGCGCAAGTCGCAGACGATGCAGCCCTCGAGCCCGGCGCAGAGCTGCGCAAGAAACTTCTCGGCGCTGTCGAAAACGACGTAGGGCAGATTGACCGACTCGGCGAGGTCGACGAGCAGGAAGCTGACCACGGGATCGTCGTCGATGAAGTAGACCTTCGGGGCCCTGGGCTCGAATTTATTGGCTTTCATCTGTACTAAGAGCTTGACGCGGCAAAATCCGCGACGCGCCGAGCAAGATAATACAAATCGGGCAGGATGGGAACACGAATGAGAAAAGTCATGCCAAGCGCGCCCACCAAGCCCCCCCACCCGTTCTCCGGAGCCCGGATATAGGGTGCAATAGCGCAGCGTATTGCACCGGAACCGTATTGCACCGCAACCACCTTGCACGGAGCTTTGCAGCGCTCCGTGCTCGGCGGCGGCAAACCCTATTTGATGAGGCCGCGCGCCTGCAGTTGATCGCAGGCATTCCAGCGCGGCTGCGGCAGCGCCGTGCCTTTTTCCTTGGCGCGCGTTTCGAGCAGCGCGCGGAATTCACCCTGCTCGGCCTTGCACTGCTCGAGCGTCGTCACTGCGCGCATCTTCGTCTGATGCGCCACGCGCTCTTCAGGCGTCGCGAGCGCCCAAGGCATCGTCGCCGCGCTCCCGCGCATGCCGCGCCCGCCACCGGGCATTCCCGGGCCCATGCCCTGGCCCATTGCGGGGCCCATCCCCCATCCCCTTCCGGCTCCCATTCCCGGGCCCATTCCCGGGCCCATTCCCGGCCCCATCGGACCGCCGACGGGTCCATTCTGTCCGTTGGCCGGCGCGGCGGCCGCAGCGCCAGCCCACGGGCAGTTGCCGCCCATGCCGCGGCCGCCATACGCGAACGCCGGGCTCGCGAGTGCCGCCGTCAGGGCGCCCAGCATCGCCGTGCAGGCCAGCGTTCTAAAAGTCGTCGTCTTCATGATCGTCTCCTCTTCCTTCTTCATCGGGACGCGATGCGCGTCCCCTTGAGGCTCATTGGAATCCTCCGATGTAAGTCGCGTATTGCGCCGCGCGACAGATTTGCATCGCAGCCTTGCGCAGGGGCTGAGCGTTACATTGCGTCACAATGAAGTCGACGGCGAACGCGTCGACGCGCTATAAAGCCGTTATGGATAAACCCGACTGCATCCTGATCGTCGATGACGATCCTGAAATCCGCCGCCTGCTCGTCGATTACCTCGCGCGCAACGGCTTCGCGGCGCTCGCCGCGCGCGACGGGCGGGAGATGCGGCAGGCCCTCGATCGGCACGCCATCGACCTCGTCGTCCTCGACCTGATGCTGCCCGACTGCGACGGGCTGACGCTGTGCCGCGACCTGCGCGCCAAAGCGGCGACCGCCAACCTGCCGGTCCTCATGCTCACCGCGCGCGGCGAAGAGACCGACCGCATCGTCGGCATCGAGATGGGCGCCGACGACTACCTCGTCAAGCCCTTCAACCCGCGCGAGTTGCTCGCGCGCATCAAGACGATCCTGCGCCGGACGCGCGCGCTGCCGCCCAACCTGCGGCCCGAACCGGCGCGCTGCCTGTGTTTCGCCGGCTGGTGCCTGGACACCGGCAGGCGCCTGCTCAATGCGCCCGACGGGGTCGCGACGCCGCTCTCGGGCGGCGAGTACCGCCTTTTGCGCATCCTGCTCGAGCATCCGAACCGCGTCCTAAGTCGCCACCAGCTCACCGAACCCATCCACGGCCGCGAAGCCGAGCCCTACGATCGCGCGATCGACGTGCAGGTAAGCCGCTTGCGCCAGCGCCTGCGCGACGAGGGCCGCGAACCCGTCCTGCTGAAGACGGTGCGCGGCGAAGGCTACGTCCTTGCGGCGACCGTCGAAGGGCGCGCGCAATGTCCGTAAATCGGGGGCAGGCATGAAGCTCAGGACGCTCGGCGCGAGCCTTTTCGTCCGCATCACCCTGATTCTGCTCGCCGGCCTCATCGCCGCGCAGGCGGTGAGCCTGCGCCTGCAGTGGGGCGAGCGCGCCAGCGTCGTCGCGCAGGCGCGCGGCCTGCACTTCAGCGACGGCGTCGCCGAGGCCGTGCGCCGCCTCGAAGCCGCGGCGCCGGCGCAGCGGGCAGCCGTGATGGCGGCGCTGCGCGCCGACGGGATCGATGTGCAGCCGATCGCCGCGAGCGAGGTCTCGGCCTTTGCGCCGCGCGGCCAGATGCAGGCGATGCTCGCCGCGCGCGTCGGCAGCGAACACGAGGTTCGAACGACGGGCGGCGGCGGCAGGATGATGCCCATGCACGGCAACGCGGTGCGCAGCTTTGACGTGCGCCTGCACGCCGGCGACTGGGTGCGCATCAGCGCGCCGGGAGAGGCGCCGGCACCGGCGTTCTCGAGCACGCTGATCGTGCAGTTGCTGGCGATGCTGGCGATCGTCATGGCCATCGTCGTCTTCGCCGTGCGCCAGGTGACAAAGCCCTTGCAACAACTCGCGCACGCCGCCGACCACTTCGGCAACGACCTTGCGGCGCCGCCGCTCGCCGAGGCCGGGCCACTCGAAACGCGGCGCGCGGCAAGTGCGTTCAATCGCATGCAGGCGAAAATCAAGCGCCTCGTCGATGAACGATCGCGCGCGCTCGCAGCGGTCTCGCACGACCTGCGCACGCCGCTCACGCGCCTGCGGCTGCGCAGCGAACTGATCGCCGACGACAGGCTGCGCGGCGAAATGGCGAGCGATCTGGAAGCGATGAGCGCGATGCTCGACATGACGCTCGATTACCTGCGCGGACTCGAAGAGAGCGAGCCGGTGCGGCGCATCGACGTCAATGCCCTCGTGCAAAGCATCGCCGAGGACGCTGCCGTCCTCGGTCGCGGCATCGCCGTCGAAGGGCAGGCACAGGCGCCGTACAGTGGCCGCCTCTCGGCCTTGCGCCGCGCCTTGCAGAACCTCATCGACAATGCATTCAAGTACGGGCAGAGCGCGCGCCTGCGCGTCATTGACGATGAGCGTGAGCTCTGTCTCGTGGTCGAGGACGAAGGCCCGGGCATCGCAAGCGCCGAACTCGAACGCGTGCAGGAGCCCTACTACCGCAGCGACGCTGCGCGCAGCAGCGAGAGCGGCGGTGCCGGCGTCGGCCTCGGTCTTTCGATCGTCCGCCACATCGCGCTCCTGCACGGCGGCCGACTCGAATTGTCCAACCGCGCGCAAGGTGGTCTTGCCGCTTCCCTGGTGCTGCCGCGCAAGGCAGCGCCCTGAGCGGACGGCGCAATCCCCGTCGGTTCATGGCCGCGCTCGGAGAAAGAATATAGGGTGCAATAACCGAAGGGCATTGTACCGATGCGCGCATGGCGAAGCGCATTGCACCATTTACCCTGTGTGCGCCAGCGCACCACGGCGCGGCGGCCGGCATGACAGACTCGGGACTCGTCCATGGAGGCACCGGTCCTGTCTCTCCCGTCCCTGTCCCGTGCTTCTCTCCGGCACGCCTCGACGCTCGCCTGCGCAAGGCCTCGCCTGGGGCTTGCCGCGCTCACCGCGATCTTTTTCCTCGGCGCCGCGATTCCGTGCAGGGCTGCCGCGGCAGGAGTGAGGCTGCAGGCGAGCGAGGAAGTGCGCCGCCTGCTCGCGCCCTATCTTCCCGACGCCGACGACAAATCCGGCCTGAGCCGCGAGCGGCTGCGCGAGCTTGCCGCCGGCGTGCTCGCCACCGAAGGCTATTTTTCACCCGAGTTCAATTTCTCGGGCAGCGACGAGACCATCGAAATGACGGTCAGCAGCGGCCCGCGCACGACGATCGCTGCGGTCGACATCGTCATCGACGGCGCGATTTCGCCAGGCGAGCGGCAAGCGCTGATCGCCGGCTGGACCTTGCCGGTCGGCGCGCCGTTTCGCCAGGCCGACTGGAGCGCCGCCAAGGAAGCCTTGCTGTCCCGGCTGCTTGCCGTCGAACACGCCGCGGCGAGCCTCGTCGACAGCGAAGCCGAGATCGACGCCGAAGCGAAAAGCGCGCGCCTGCGCCTGCACTACGACGCCGGGCCGCGCTATCGCTTCGGCGAGCTGCGCGTCGTCGGTCTCGAGCGCTATGACGCCGCGCTGATCGACCGTTACGCCCGCGAAGTCGCCGGCCTTGAAGCCGGCTCGCCTTACCGGGAAGAAGCTGCGCGGGCCCTGCAAAGCCGCTTGCAGGCGAGCCCCTACTTCGCTTCGGTGCAAGTCGCGCTCGACACCGAGAACGCACGCAAAGTGGACGATGGCGGCGATAGCACGCTGACTGCACCGCTCGTCGTTCGCCTCTCCGAACGCCCGCGCCAACGCATCTCCTTCGGCGTCGGCGTGAGCACGAATACCGGCGCGCGCGTCAGCGTCACCGACGATGCGATCGGCTTTTTCAATCAGCCCTGGCAGCTCTCGAGCGGCATCCGGCTCGAGCAGAAGCGACAGACCGCGTACGCCGATCTCTTTTTGCCGCCCGACGCGCAGGGCCGCGTCAATAGCGCAGGTGTCCTGGTCGAGAACAGCGACATCGAGGACCTCAAGACCGAGCGCTACGCCCTCGGCGTGCAAACCGTGAGCGTCTGGGGCAGGGTCGAGCGCCGCCTCGCGCTCAACTGGCAGAGCGAACGCAGCACGCCGCTCGGCGGCGAAGAGACGCGCGCCCGCGCGCTCTTCCCGAGCGCCACCTGGACCTGGCGCAGCGTCGACGACGTGATCAACCCGCGCCGTGGCATCGTTGCCGAAGGACAGATCGGCGGCGCCAGCAAGGCGCTCGCTTCCGACCAGAACTTCCTGCGCCTGCACGGACGCTACCAGCATTACCTGCCGGTCGGCGAGCGCGACACGCTGACCGTGCGCGGCGAAATCGGCGCGACGCTCGCGCCCAGTCGCGACGGCATTCCGCAGGATTATCTTTTCCGTGCCGGCGGCGCCGGCTCGGTGCGCGGCTATGCCTACCAGAGTCTCGGCGTCAGCGAAGCGCGGGCGACGGTCGGCGGCCGCTACCTTTACGTCATGAGCGGCGAATACACGCACTGGTTTTCCGAGCGCTGGGGCGCGGCCTTCTTCGTCGACGCCGGCGATGCCGTCGACGAGCTGAAGAAGCTGCCGCTCGCCGTCGGCTACGGCGTCGGGATCCGCTTTCGCAGTCCGGCCGGGCCAATCGGCGCCGACCTTGCCTACGGCGTGCGCGACCGGAGTGTGCAACTGCACTTTGCGTTGACGATTCCTTTTTGATGGCACGCGAAGAGGACGGCATGAAAGGCTTGCAAGGTTTTCCGGCGGCGCGGCAAGAGCGCTGCTGCCCGCCGCGCCGGCGCCGAGCCGCCGCGGCGGGCTTTGCCCTGTGGCCGCTCATCGCCGGCCTCTTGCTCGTCTTCATCGTCGCGCTGGTGGCGGCGCTCTGGCTCGTCGCCACGCCAAGCGGCCTGAAGGCGACGACGCAGGCGCTGAACGCGCTCGCGCAGGGCGAGCTTGTGCTGGAAGGCGCGCAGGGCCGCATCGCCGGCCCGCTCTCGCTCGCGCGCGTTCAGTTCAAGGGCGCGGACTGGACGCTTGCCGCCGAGCGCGTGGCAATCGACTGGCAGCCAGCGCGCCTCGCGCGGGGCGAAGTTCGCATTCTCAGCCTGAGCGTCGGCAAACTCGAGTTCACGCCGCTCGCGGCCGCCCAGACCGCGAGTGCGCCGCCCGACGAGCTGATCCTGCCTTGGCGCTTTGCCGCCGACGACATCGCGATCGGCGAGTTCTCGTACGCGCAGAATTTCGTCGTGCGCGAGATCCTCGCCAGATTCACGAGCGACGGTCGCCATCACGAACTGGAACTTGTCGGCGCGCAAAGCGGCGCCGCCTCGGCGCGCGGGCGCGCGAAGGTCGACGGCGCTGCGCCGATTTCTCTCACCGCCGACGCTGAACTTGTCGGCACGCTCGCCGACGCGCCCTTCACGCTAACGCTCTCGGGCGCCGGCGCGCTGGCGCGCTGGCCGCTCAAAGTCGCCGCGACGCAAGGAATCCGCGGCGACGGCGAAGCGATCGTCACGCCTTTCGCGGCGGCCCCGTTTGCAAGCGCGCGGCTTGCGCTGACCGCGGTCGACCCGGCCGCCTGGCACGAAGGCGCACCGCGGGCGAGCCTCGCGATCGTCGCCAGGATCGAACCGCGCGCAGGCGGCGACGGCGTCCTCGGCGAAGTGACGATAGCGAACAGCACCGCCGGCCCGCTCGACGCCGGGCGCCTGCCGCTCGTTGCGGCAAGCGCCCGCTTCGACTGGCAGCCGCAGGGCGCGCGCCTCGATGCGATTGCCGTCCAGCTGCTGCGCGGCGGCCGCCTCTCCGGCAGCGGACAGTGGCGCGAAGAAACGCTCTTGCTCGAACTTGCCGCCGCTCACCTCGACGCTTCGGCGCTGCATTCGGCGCTGCGCGCGACGCGGCTCGCCGGGCCGATTGTTGCAAGCGTTGGCAGTCGCGAGCAAAGCGCCCGCGTGCGGCTCTCCGACCCACGCTTTTCGATCGTCGCCGAGGCGCGCCGCAGCGGCACGACGCTCGCGGTCGAGCGCGTCGAGATCGCGAGCGGCGCTTCCCGGCTGCGCGGCAAGGCGAGCGTCGATCTTGCCGCGGCGATGCGCTTTGCGGCCTCGGGCGAACTCGTCGAATTTGATCCGGCGCGCTTTGCGAAGATTCCGGCCGCGCAGCTCAATGCGACTTTCTCGGCGGCGGGCTTCCTGCAGCCGCGACCGCGCGCGAGCGTGCAATTTGCGCTCGGCAAGAGCCGTTTCGCCGGCCATCCGCTTGCCGGCCGCGGCGAGATTCGCATCGACTGGCCAGCGCTGCCGGCCGTCGACGTCGTTCTCGACGCCGGCGAAAACCACTTGCGCGCGCACGGCGCTTTCGGCCGCAAGGACGACACGCTCGTCGTCGACATCGACGCCCGCAAGCTCGCCGATTACGGCCTCGAAGGCGACCTCAAGGCCCGCATCGAGCTGACTGGCGGCGTCGATGCGCCGCGCTTCTCGGCACGGCTCGCGGCGCAAAGGCTGGCGATTCCCGGCAGCGTTCGCGTCGCCGGATTCGCCGTGCAAGCGAGCGGCGGCGCCAGCGCCGATTCGCCGTTTGCACTCGAGCTCACCGCCGCACGCGTCGACACCGCCGATCGCCCCGGCCTCGCGCGCGCGCTGCGCGTTGAGGGCGAAGGCAGAACACGCGCGCAAAGCTGGCGGGCAGGCGCCGAGCTTGCCGGTGGCCGGCAAATCGTGCTCGCCGCGCAAGGCGGTTTTGCCGGCGATCTTGCAGGTGGCGCGCCGCTCCTCTGGCGCGGCGAACTTGGCGAGCTGCGCCTGAGCGCTCTCGGCGCCGAGCCGCGCGCGGCCGCCGGAACGCCCGCGGCAGCTGCCAAATCCATCACCGCGCTCGTGGCACCGGCGCCGCTCGTCCTCGGCAGCGAGCGCTGGTCGATCGGTCCGGCGCGCCTTGCCGGCAGCGCGCCCGCCTGGCAGGCGACGCTCTTCGCGCAAGCCGACGCGCGCGCAGCGCAGCTCTCCGTCGACGCCGGCGGCGAGCGCCTCGGCAGGATCGACCTCGCCGCGACCGCGACGATGCGCGGCGCCTGGGCGCTTGACCGCCAGGCGCCCTGGCGCGCGCGCCTGGCGAGCGAAATCGGCAACGTCGCCGACCTCGTCGCGCTCGCCGCTGCGAGCGGTTTCATCGACGCGAGCTGGCAGGCGGGCGGGCGCCTCGCCGGCGCGCTCACGCTTTCCGGAACGCCGGCGCGGCCACTCTTCAATGGCCGCTGGCAGGGCACGGACCTCGTGCTGCGCCGTGCCGCGCAGGGGCTCGAGCTGACGCGAGGCGAGCTCGAGATCGAGCTGGCCAATAATCTTTTGCGCGTGCGCAAACTCTCTTTCGAGAGCGTGCTGCAAGCGATGCCGGCGCCGCTGCGCCGAGTGAGCAGCGAGGCCGTGCGTGCGCTCACCGCAAAGCCCGGGCGCCTCGAGGTCACAGGCGAGCTCGCCCTTTCCCCTGAAGGCGCGGGCAACGCCTTTCTCGATTTTCGCGTCGATCGCCTCGGCCTCTGGCAACTGCCCGACGAGTGGCTGCTCGTTTCGGGAGAGGGAAGAATCGCCTGGCGCGCCGGGACGCTCAGCGCACGCGCAGCGCTCGCCGCCGACGCCGGCTACTGGCAGCTCGCTGCTGGCGGCGCGCCGCAGCTGTCCGACGACGTCGTCATCAGACGCGCGGGCAGCAAGGGCGCCGCCCCGACGGGTCGCTCGCGCCTCAATCTCGACGTCGACATCAGGACCGCGCTGGGCGACTCGCTGCTCTTTCGCGGCGCCGGGCTGACGAGCCGGCTTGAGGGCGAAGTGCGCTGGCGCGCAGCAGGCCGCGACCTGCCGCGCGCCAGCGGCACGATCGTCAGTCGCGGGGGTCGCTTCGAGGCCTACGGGCAGGACCTCGAGATCGAACGCGGCATCCTCACTTTCCAGGGCCTCGTCGACAATCCGGCCCTCGACATCCGCGCCGTGCGCAAGGGGCTTGCCGTCGAAGCCGGCGTTGAGGTCGGCGGCAGCGCGCGCAAGCCCGTGGTCAGGCTCGTCTCCGACCCTGAGCTGCCGGATGCCGAAAAGCTCGCCTGGCTCGTCCTCGGCCACGGCTCGAGCCAGATGGGCGCCGGCGACGCGGCGACGCTCGTCGCCGCGGCGAGCGGCATTCTCGGCAGCGGCCCGGGCGCTGCGGGCGGCTCGACAGATCTCGTCGGGCAACTCAAAAGACGCTTCGGCGTCGACGAGCTGGCGCTGCGCCAAGGCGAAATCGGCGACACGGGTCGGCAGGCGACGAGCCGGGTGGCGACGAGCGGCGTCGATACGCCGGCGGCGACGGGAAGCCAGATCTTCGTCGCCGGCCGGCGCCTGTCGGCGCGCACGGTCCTCTCCTACGAACAGGCGATCGGCAAGGCCGAGAGCATCGTCAAGCTCACCGTCGCGCTGACCCGGCAGCTTTCGCTCGTCGGCCGCGCCGGCAGCGACAACGCGCTCGACCTCGTTTATACGATCACGCTTGGCGGCAAGAAAACGCAGGAAGACGCGAAGAGCGAGAAGAAATAATCGCGATTGCCGAAATTCCGGCAACAACAAGTGGCAACAAGTGGCAACACTCCGATGATAGACTCCGCGCAGGGAGCTTTTTCGGGGAACGCATCTTGAGCGGACGCAGCCGGAAGCCAACACCGCCTGAAGGCGGGATTTTTCTCAGCGGGTCGAGCGCCGACGCGGGCGCTGTCATCGATCGTATCGAGGCCCTGGGCCTTGCTGCCTACGTCGACATCGACGAGGCGCCGCCCGGCACTTCGCTGCGCCTGAAGATGGCGGCGGCCGAGGAACTCGCGCCGGGCTGCGGCAGCATCGAGCTTTCGTCGCGACTTCGCCTCGATCCTTGGAGCGAGGCCGACGATCTCGAGCGCGAAATCCTCCTGTCATTGATGCTGAGCCCGGTGCGCTTCGTCTATGCGAGCCATGACGAACTGCGCTCGGCGATCCGCGTGCGCCAGAACATTGTCGGCGCGGCGAGGAAAACCGTTCTTGCCTTCGATACGGCGGCGGCCGAGCGGCCGAGCGATTGCTGGCGCTATTCGCCCGAGGGCGGATTCACGCTGCTGCCGGGGCAACCGCTGATCGAGTCGCTGCGCAAGGCGACACAGCCCGAGGTCTCGGGAAGGCTTTATTCCTTTTCCTGCTACCGCGCGACCGAATACGTGATCCTGCTCGGCCTTGCCGAGGAACTCGCGGGCTGGCGTCCGGAAGAACTCGCGCGTTTGCAGCGGCAATGGGAGAAGCGCGCGATCAAGTCCGGCGCCTTCCACGAGACCTTCCTCGTCGAATACGGATCGATGCAATCGCCGCTGCCGCCACGGCATTATGTCCCGGGCGACCGCCTGTGGTTTCGCAATCCTGATCAGCGTTCGTCCGACATCAGCGGCTTCGAAGGCTCATGGGTTTTCTATCACGGTGGCGGACAATTTACGAACTTCTGGAAAGCCGGAGAGCCTTTCACGCTGACCAGCAAGTGCCTCGAGATCCATCACTGGCGCCACGGCGTTTATGAAGACCTCGACGGCAATTTGCGCATGGACGAGACGCTCGTCGCGGCGCGCGTCGAAGCGACGCTTAGCGATCAACGCGAAGTCCGGGCGATCGTCGCGCAGATGATGCGGCTGCGCGAAGCCAAAGGCAGCTACGGCAACGGCGGCTGCATCGACACTTCGCGCGAATATCCCAAACCCGTCTGCCACGGCGCCCCCGCGCTCGAGCTGCCTGACGCGTGAGGTCTTGCGCACGGCGCATGTACGGACCGGTGCGATGCGCTAAACGGTGCAATACGCATTCGCGATTGCACCCTATATTCTTTCTTCGCGCGGACTAAAGGAGGCATTGCGCCGTCCGCGAGGAAATGCGAAGCGCATTGCACCGAGGTGCAATGCGCCGCGTTCCGCTTAGAGCAGTCCCTTGGTCCAGCCGAGGCCGTCTTCGGTCTTGCCGCGCGGGCGGTATTCGCAACCGACGTAGCCCTTGTAGCCGAGTTCGTCGAGCAGCTGGTAGAGGTGCGGATAGTTGATTTCGCCTTCGTCGGGCTCGTGGCGCGCCGGCACGCTCGCGAGCTGAATATGACCGATGTCGGCGATGTATTTCTTCAGTTTCACCGAGAGGTCGCCTTCGACGATCTGCGCGTGATAGAAGTCCATCTGCACCTTGAGATTGGGCTCGCCGACCTCTTCGCGAACCGCGTGGCCCTGCGCCTGCGTGTTGATGAAATAGCCCGGAATGTCGCGCGGATTGATCGGCTCGATGACAAAGCCGAGGCCCTTCGCTGCCAGCGCCTTCGCCGCGTAGCGCAGATTGCTGATGAACACGGCGTGGTGCTTGGCGCGCAGCGCCGCGTCACCGCTCGCCGGGAAAAGACCTGCCATGGCGTGCAGCGTCGGCGTGCCGAGCGCCGCCGCGTATTCGAGCGCTTTCGCGACGCCGGCGCGGAATTCTTCCTCGCGCCCGGGCAGCGAAGCGATGCCGCGTTCGCCGGCGGCAAAATCGCCAGGCGGCAAGTTGAACAGGATGTTGATGAGTCCCGCTTCCTTCAGCCAGCGCGCGACGTCGGCCGCCGGATAGTCGTAGGGGAAGAGAAATTCAACGTACTTGAAACCGGCTTTGGCCGCGGCGGCAAAGCGCTCCGGGAACGGCACCTCGGTGAACATCATCGTCAGGTTGGCAGCAAACTTGGGCATGGTCGTCCTTTCAAAAGTCGAGTTTGAAAACGGTTTTCAGTTCTTCGATTTGCGTGGCACCGAGGCAGTTTACCGGCGTGTTGCGCAGCAGGAGAAAAAGTTTGGCGGTTTCTTCGAGTTCTTCGGTCGCGTAGATCGCATTTTCGAGTGTCGTCCCGGAAACGACCGGGCCGTGATTCGAGAGCAGGACCGCGCTGTGCTTGCCGGCGAGCGCGGCAATCACTTCGCCGAGCGCCGGGTCGCCCGGCCGGTGATACGGGACGAGCGGCAGGCGGCCGATCTTCATCACGAAGTAAGGGGTCAGCGGCGGGATGCAGTTGTCGGCGTCGAGTCCGTGCATGCAGGATACGGCCGCCGAGTGCGTCGAGTGCAGGTGCACGATGGCGCCTGCCTGCGCGCGCTGTTCGAACATCGCGCGGTGCAGAAAAGCTTCTTTCGAAGGCGGGTCGCCCGCAAGCGAATGGCCTTGCCAGTCGAGCTTGGCGATGCGCGCCGGGTCGAGGCTGCCGAGGCAGGCGTTGGTCGGCGTCAGCAGCCAGCCGTCGGCAAGGCGAACGCTGATGTTGCCGCTGCTGCCCGCGGTCAGGCCGCGCTCATAGAGCGAACGCGAAAGCAGCGCGATCTTCTCGCGCTGGCGGTTCTCTTCGGCGTGGAGCATGGCGGTCATGACGCGAGCTTGCCCCAGGCCTTGGTGAAGAAATCGGGCGTGCCGAAGTTGCCCGACTTCAAGGCGAGCGCGAGCGGCTTGTCAGTCGCAGTGCTGCTGATGCCGACCGTCCACGGCACGCCCGGGTCGATTTCCGGACCGATGCGCAGCCCGCTCACGCCGAGCGCCTTGACCACCGCGCCGGCGGTCTCGCCGCCGGCGACGATGAGCTGACCGACGCCGAGCGCAACGAGGCCAGTGGTGATCTTGGCGAGCGCGTCTTCGACGAGGCTGCCGGCCTTCTCGGCGCCCAGCTGCGCCTGCACGGCCTTGACCGCTTCCGGCGTCGCCGTCGCATAGACGAGGACCGGGCCGTCCTGGATGCGCGTCTTCGCCCATGCGAGCGCGGCGCCGATGACGTCAGTGCCGCGCGCGAGCTCGAAGGGATCGACGTTGAAAGACGGATGCGTGAGGCGCATCGCGGCGACCTGGCCTTGCGTGGCGACCGAGCAGCTGCCCGAGACGACGGCGCGCAGGCCGCCGGTTGCCGGCAGCGTGTCGGCGACGACGCCCGCGGCGAGCAGCCCCTTCCTGACGAAGTTCTGCGGCAGGCCGAGCGCGATTCCCGAACCCGCGGTGAGAAGCGGCATGTCCGAACACGCGAGCCCGATGCTCATGAGATCGTCGTTGGTGATCGCGTCGACGACGGCGAAATTGCAGCCGTCCGCTTCGAGCGCCTTGAAGCGCGCGCGGATCGCCTGTTCGCCGGCTCTCACCGTCGCATATTCGGCGAGCCCGACCTTGCCTTTCACCTGCGATTGCAGCACGCGCACGAGGCTTGCGTCGGTCATTGGCGTCAGCGGGTGGTGGCGCATTCCCGAGTCTGAGAGCAGCAAATCGCCGACGAAGAGATGACCCTTGTAGATCGTGCGGCCGTTCGCCGGGAAGGCCGGGCAGGCAATCGTGAACTTGCTGCCGAGCGCGGCCATCAACGCCTCGCCGACCGGGCCGATATTGCCCTTGGCGGTCGAATCGAAAGTCGAGCAGTATTTGAAGTAGAACTGCTTGCAGCCCGCTTTCTGCAGCCAGGCGAGCGCGGCGAGCGATTCGGCGACCGCTTCCTCGGCCGGCGTCGTGCGCGATTTGAGCGCGATCACGACGGCGTCGATGTCATCCCCGATCGGCTCCTGCGGCACGCCGATCATCTGCACCGTGCGCATCCCGGCTTTCACGAGCATGCCGGCCAAATCGGTGCCGCCGGTAAAGTCGTCAGCGATGCAACCCAAGAGAACAGCCATTACGAACTCCTTTGTTGGTAAACCCTAACCACAGAGGCACAG
This sequence comes from uncultured Propionivibrio sp., assembly GCA_964485725.1. Taxonomy (GTDB): domain Bacteria; phylum Pseudomonadota; class Gammaproteobacteria; order Burkholderiales; family Rhodocyclaceae; genus Propionivibrio. Next base: position 19,259 of record CAZALA010000026.1, read on the forward strand.
AGACACAGAGAAAGGCGAAAGAGAGAAAAACCTGGGGTTTTATTTCTTTTCGGTTTTTCTCTGTGTCTCTGTGTCTCTGTGGTGAAGGGTGTTGGTGTTATTTTTTCGCCGGCAAGGTGATTCCCGGGAAATTCTTGATCACGGCCGAGTCGTCCTCGAGCCCGTGACCAGCGGCGGAGGCGGAAAGGTACATTTGGTGCGCGGTCGCCGAGAGCGGCAGCGGGAAGACGTTTTTCTTCGCGTAGTCGAGAACGATGCCGAGGTCCTTGATGAAGATATTCACCGCCGAGAGCGGCGTGTAGTCGCCGGCGAGGATGTGCGGAACGCGGTTCTGGAACATCCACGAATTGCCGGCGCTGTTAGTGATCACCTCATAGACCTGCTCGGGATCCGCGCCGGCCTTGATCGCAAGCGCCATCGCTTCGCCGGCGGCGGCGATATGGACGCCGGCCAGGAGCTGGTTGACCATCTTCACGACCGAGCCGGGGCCGACTTCGTTGCCGAGGCGATAGACCTTGCCGGCGATCGCCTCGAGCACGTCCTCGCACTTCGCGTAGGCCTCGGGAACGCCGGCCGTCATGATCGTCATTTCGCCGGCCGCGGCTTTCGCAGCGCCGCCCGAGATCGGGCCGTCGATCATCAGAAGGCCGGCATCGTTCAAACGTTTGCCGAGCGCCTTGGCGAACTCGGGCGAGACCGTCGAACACGCGATGACGACCGAACCGGGTCGCATTTTCGCCGCCGCGCCGTTGTCGCCGAAGAGCACGGCTTCGGTCTGGTCGGCATTGACGACGACGATGACGATGACATCGACGAGCGGCGCGAGCGCTGCCGGCGAGGCAGCAGCAATGCCCCCCGCGGCGACGACCTTTTGAACCGCATCGGCGCGCATGTCGCAGGCATGCACTTCAAAGCCTTCGCGCAACAGCGACTGGGCGACGCCCATCCCCATCGCGCCGAGGCCAATCACGCCAACTACTTTCTTGCTCATTGTTGTTTTCTCCTGAAGAGCGCGGGGTCAATGATAGACGAGGTCGCGCAGGAAGAGCGAGATCTGCGGCACGTAGGTGATCACCATCAGGCAGCAGAGGATCACGAGGACGAAGGGAACAAGTTCGGTGATGATCCGGTCGAGCGAAATCTTGGCGACCGTGCAGGCGGCGAAGAGGTTCACGCCGAAGGGCGGCGTGATCATGCCGAGCGCAAGGTTGACGACCATGATCGTGCCAAAGTGCACGGGATCGATGCCGAACTTCATCGCGACCGGCGCGAGAATCGGCGCGAGGACGATGATCGACGCCGAGGTCTCGATGAACATGCCGATGATGAAGAGCGCCGCATTGACGCCGAGCAGGAACATCGCCGGCGAGGTCAGGTTGGCCTTGAGGAAGTCGCCGATCGCCTCGGGAACGCCGGCGCGCGTAATCAGGAAGCTGAAGAGGCCGGCGTTGGCGATGATGAACATGATGACGGCCGAGGAAATCACCGACTTCTTGAAAATCGGGTAGAGGTCGGAAACCTTGATTTCCTTGTAGATCAGCATGCCGACGATGAGCGCGTAGAAAACGGCGACGACGGCCGCTTCGGTCGGCGTGAAGATGCCGCCGTAGATGCCGCCCAGGATGATGACCGGCATCATCAGCGCCAGCGCGGCTTCCTTGCTGGCATGGCCGAAAGTCATGCGGCCGAGGTGGTCGTCCTTGCCATAGCCCTTGTATTTGGACCAGCACCAGACGAAGAACATCAGCGAGCAGCCGATCAGGATGCCCGGACCGAAACCGGCGACGAAGAGTTCGCCGATCGACACCTCGGCCGAGACGACGTAGAGGATCATCGGGATCGATGGCGGGATAATGATGCCAAGCTCGGCGCTCGTAGCCTGCAAGGCGGCGGCGAAGTTCGTCGGGTAACCGTGCTTGATCAGCGCCGGAATCAGGATCGCGCCAATCGCGAAAGTGGTCGCGACGCTGGACCCGGAAACGGCGGCGAAGATCATGCAGGTCATCACGCAGGTCATGCCGAGGCCGCCCTGCAGGCCGCCGACGATCGACTTGGCGAAATTGACGAGGCGATTCGAGATGCCGCCGACTTCCATCAGGTTGCCGGCGAGGATGAAGAACGGGATCGCGCCGAGCGCGAACTTGTCGATCGCCGAGAACATTTCCTTCGGAGCGACGAGCATCGGGATCGACGAAAAGAAATGGATGCTCGAGACGCTCGCAAAACCGATCGAAATCGCAATCGGCACGCTGAACGCGAAGAAGATCACCATTGAAGCAAACATTGCACTGGACATTTTCTACCCCTAAATCCGTTTCGCTGAGGAACTACTGCTGCGTCTCGAGCTCGTTGTGGCGCGGGTCGAGAAAGTTGGCGATCGACGCGATGATGGCGAAGAAAGCGCCGACCGGCAGCGCCGCGTAGCCGACGCTCATCGGCAGGAATTCGATGCCGCCGATCTCCTGGAAGCGGGTGCGCCAGGCGATGTCGGCGCCGTACCAGACGAGGACGCCGAGGAAAAGCACGGTCACCGTGGTGATCAGAAAGTGCAGGGGGCGCTGAAAGCGGCCACTCAAGCGGAACATCAGGTCCACCGAAACCTGCGAGCCTTCGCGGAAAGCGACGACGACGCCGAACATCACCATCCAGATGATGACGAGGCGAATGAGGATTTCGCTCCAGGTCGAGGGCTGGTTGAAGAGGAAGCGTGTCAGTACCTGGAACATGCCCAGTGTCGACGCGACTGCGAGCAGGACGCAGCCGGCGACGATGATGAACGAGGTCAGCCGGGCCTCGAGCGCAAGGAATTTCTTTTTCATGGATTTGTTTCCGGGTCGGCGCGGCGATGCGCCGGCCCGGACCTTTCAGAAGTTTACGAAAGCAAGCTTACTTGACGTCGATGATCTTCTTGATGTTGGCTTCGCCGTAGTCCTTGTTGTAGGTCACGTAAGCCGAAGCGACGGCCTTCTGGAACAGCGTCGTGTCGACCTTGTTGACCATCGTGCCGGCCTTTTCGATGACGGCGATGCCATTCGCTTCGTCTTCATTGACTTTCTTGCGGTTGGCGACGAGCGCGATCTTGGCCGCTTCCTTGAACGAGGCCTTGTCGGCGTCCGAGAGCTTGTCCCACAGACCCTTGTTGAGGATGATCATCGCCGGCGAATAGACGTGGCTCGTCAGCGACAGGTACTTCTGCACCGTATAGAGCTTGTTGGCGAGAATGACCGGGATCGGATTTTCCTGGCCGTCGACGGTGCCCGTCTGCAAGGCGGTAAACACTTCATTCATGTTCATCGGCGTCGGCAGCGAGCCCATCGCCTTGAACGCTTCCATGTGCACCTTGTTTTCCATCGTGCGGATCTTCAGGCCGGCAAGATCCTGCGGCGTATTGATCGGGCGCTTGCTGTTGGTGACGTGACGGAAACCGTTCTCCATCCAGCTCACCGCAACGAGACCCTTGGCCGGGAACTTGGTCAGGATCTCCTGGCCGATGGGGCCGTCGAGCACCTTGCGCGCATGCTCGTAGTCACGGAAGAGGAAGGGAATGTCGACGATGCGCGTCTCGGCAACGAAATTGCCGACCGGGCCGGTCGAAGTGATGATCAGGTCCTGCGTGCCGAGCTGCACGGCTTCGAGCATTTCGCGCTCGCCGCCGAGCGCGCCGGCCGGGAAGTATTGCAGCTTGTAGCGGCCGTTGGTGCGCTTGAAGACTTCGTCGCCGAAGGTCGTGATGCCGACGCCGTAGTGCGAATCGATGGTGTTGGTCCAGCCCACCTTGAGCACCTGCTGCGCCTGCGCTGGCGTGGACAGGGCGAAGCCGAGACCCAGGGCTGCGATCAACTGTGTTGCAAGTCGTGACACTTTCATTTGTATCTCCTCACTTGAAAAGAAGCCACCTGGACGCCGGCCTCGGCCCTTGCCCAACTGGCGCTCGGAACTGAAACGATTTCTCTCCTGGCTTCGGCGATTCGTCATTCGCCCCGTCCCGCTGCCGGCCCTTCAAGGTCAGCGAACCTCCGCCCCGGACGTCAAACTATATTACACAAGGCTTTACAATTGTCACTGCCGGATTACAAAAGAATGACACAACGAGTAGAGCACAAAACTTGTATTATTACAATACATCTTCAAAACAATCCGTTTCCCGGGAGAACGAATGGCTGTCATGTCAGAATTCAGGGTGGACCGTCTGCGGGCCGCCGGCTCGCTCACCGATCGCGTCTGCGAAGCGCTGGTGCAGCTGATCAGCGGCGACGACTTCCCGCCGGGCGCCAGGCTGCCCTCGGAAATGAAGATGGCGAGCCGTTTCGGCGTCAGCCGCACGGTGATCCGCGAAGCGGTGTCGCGCCTCAAGTCCGAGGGCCTCGTTGAATCGCGCCAGGGCAGCGGCGTTTTCGTTCGCGAGGCGAACATGGACGCGCCCTTTCGCATTGACCCGAACATCGTTGGCTCGATCGAATCGGTGCTGCAGGTCGTGGAACTGCGCCAGGTGCTCGAAGGCGAGATCGCCGCGCTTGCCGCCAAACGCCGCAGCCGCCAGCAACTGGCGGCGATCGGGGAAGCGCTCGCGAAGATTGACAGCGATGTCGCCGCCGGCGGCGACGGTGTGGACGCCGATATCGCTTTTCACCGCAGCATCGCCGAAGCGACCGGCAACCCGCATTTTCTTGCGCTGATCGAGTTTCTCTTCCAGTTCCTGAGGATCGCCACGAAAACGACGCGCAGCATCGAAGCGACGCGCGCGACGCTGACGCAGCAGGTGAAGGACGAGCACGCGGCGATCGTCGACGCGATCGCCCAGCAGGAGCCGGAAGCGGCGCGCACTGCGGCGCGGCTGCACATGACGCGCGCGTCGCGCCGGCTCGGCACCGCCGACTTCAGCGTGCTGCGCGCCACGCTCGGCGAAGCGCCGAGACTGCCAGGCGTCTGAAGTCGCCGCGCGCAGAAGTCGCGACGAAAAAAAACCTCGCGCAACGGCGAGGTTCTTTCGCTAGGCTCCGTGCCAGGAGCGCCCGCTTACTTGAGCTTGGTTTCCTTGTACGAGACGTGCTTGCGCGCCTTCGGGTCGTACTTCATCATTTCAAGCTTTTCGGGCTTGGTCTTCTTGTTCTTGGTCGTCGTATAGAAGTGACCGGTACCGGCCGACGACTCGAGCTTGATTTTTTCACGCATGGCTTAATCCTCCTTGTCAGATCTCGCCGCGCGCGCGCAGGTCTGCGAGCACCGCGTCGATGCCGTTCTTGTCGATCGTGCGCAAACCGGCGTTGGAGACGCGCAAGCGCACCCAATGGTTTTCGCTTTCAACCCAGAAACGGCGATATTGCAAATTCGGGAGGAAGCGACGCTTCGTCCGGTTGTTGGCATGGGAAACATTGTTTCCGACCATCGGGCGTTTACCCGTCACTTGGCAGACACGCGCCATGATTGTCGCTCCAGTTGATCTTGGGATGAAAGGCGGCGATTTTAGCGTAAAACAGGGCAGAAGCTCAAGGGCTTTCTGTTCGCCCGGGAAAAATGGCTTTAAATCAGCCCGCGTTCGGCAAAAGAAAGCGGCCGGCACTGCCCGGCGACGATGAAGTGGTCGAGCACGCGAACATCGACGAGCGCGAGCGCCTGCTTGATCTCGCGCGTCAAGAGCTGGTCCGCGGCGGAGGGCTCGGCGACGCCGGAAGGATGATTGTGCGCGATGACGACCGCCGCGGCATTGTGCCTGAGCGCGCGCTTGACGACTTCGCGCGGATAGACGCTGGTCTGCGTGAGGCTGCCGCGAAAGAGCTCTTCGGCGGCAATCAGCCGGTTCTGCGCGTCCAGCCAGAGCACGAAGAAGACCTCGTAGGGCAGACCCGCGAGATTGAGGCGCAGATAGTCGCGAACGCTGGTCGGTGCCGCGAGCGTGTCGGACTGCCGCAAGGACTCGGCGAGCGCGCGCCGCGACATTTCGAAGACCGCCTGCAGTTGCGCGTACTTGGCAGGCCCCAGGCCGCGCACGGCGAGCGCTTCGGCCTGCGTCGCCGCGAACAGGCGGTTGAGGCTGCCGAAGGTGCCGATCAACTCGCGCGCGAGGTCGACAGCGCTTTTCCCGCGCAGGCCGACGCGCAGGAAAATGGCCAGGAGTTCGGCGTCGGACAGGGCCGCGACGCCTTGCGCAAGCAGTCGTTCACGCGGGCGCTCGGCCTTCGGCCAGTCGCTGATCGCCATCATTAAATCTCGGTTAGAATGTTCCAGAAGCATTCTAACCACAGTCGCGGACGATGCCAATGGAATTATCTGGAAAACGCGTGACCCTCGGCATCACCGGCGGCATCGCCGCCTACAAGGCCGCTGAACTCGTTCGCCTGCTGGTCAGGGAGGGCGCGAGCGTACAGGTCGCAATGACCGCGGCGGCGACGCAGTTCGTGACGCCGGTGACCTTCCAGGCGCTCTCCGGAAAGCATGTCTACACCGACCCGTGGGACACCGAGGCGCCGGGCAACATGGCGCACATCGATCTTTCGCGGCAGGCCGACGTCCTGCTGATCGCGCCGGCTTCGGCCGATTTTCTCGCCAAGGTTGCGAACGGACTCGCCGACGACCTCCTGTCGACGCTGACGCTCGCCCGTGCCTGCCCGCTCCTCGTCGCGCCGGCGATGAACCGCGAGATGTGGGAGAAGGCGCCGACGCGCCGCAACCTCGCGACGCTTCTCGCCGATGGCGTCGGCATCCTCGGACCGGCGAGCGGCGAGCAGGCCTGCGGCGAAGTGGGTCTTGGCCGCATGCTCGAAGCCGAGGAAATCCTCGCCGAAGTGATCGCGCATTTCCAGGTGAAGCATCTGGTCGGAAAAAAAGTGCTGCTCACCGCCGGACCGACTTTCGAGGCGATCGATCCGGTGCGCGGCCTCACCAATCTTTCCAGCGGCAAAATGGGCTTTGCGCTCGCCCGCGCGGCGCGCGAAGCCGGCGCCGAAGTCACGCTCGTCTGCGGGCCGGTCGCGCAGAAGACGCCCTACGGCGTCGCTCGCGTCGATGTCACGAGCGCGCTCGAGATGAACGCCGCGGTGCAGGCGCGCGCCAGCGCCAACGACGTTTTCATCGCGGTCGCCGCGGTCGCCGATTACCGCCCGCGTGACCTTGCCGCGAACAAGATCAAGAAAGTGGGTGAACGTTCCGCACGTTCCGAACGTTCGGACCATTCGGCGCCGACGATCGCCCTCGTCGAGAACCCCGACATCCTCGCCGGCGTCGCCGCCCTGCCCTCGCCGCCCTTTTGCGTCGGCTTTGCCGCCGAGAGCGAGAAGCTTGCCGAATACGCGCAGAAGAAACGCGCCGCGAAAAAGATCCCGCTCATCGTCGGCAACCTGATCGCCGACGGATTCGGCGGCGACCAGACGAAGCTCGTCCTCTTTGACGAGCGCGGCGAAACGCCGCTGCCGGCGGGCGCGAAGATCGAGCTGGCGCGCGCGCTCATCGCCCATATCGGCAAGCTCCTCGCGGCCCGCTAAGGCTGCGCCGCAGCGGCGTGCGAGAGGGCGCCGAGGGATTTGCCACGATCGACTTCAACCAACAGGAAAACCATGCACAGCATCGATGTTCGCATTCTCGACGAGCGGCTCCGGCAAACGCCCCCGCATTACGCGACGGCCGGGTCGGCGGGTCTGGATCTGCGCGCCTGCATCGCCGGGCCGATCGAAATTCGTCCCGGCGAGACGGTGCTGGTGCCAAGCGGCATCGCCATCCATCTTGCCGACCCGGGCCTTGCGGCGATGATCCTGCCGCGCTCGGGTCTCGGCCACAAGCACGGCATTGTGCTTGGCAACCTCGTCGGGCTCATCGACTCGGATTACCAGGGCGAAATCATGGTCTCGACCTGGAATCGCGGCAGCACGCCTTTTACGCTCAACCCGCTCGACCGCCTCGCGCAACTTGTCATCGTCCCGGTCGTGCAGGCGACTTTCAACGTCGTCGACGAATTTGCGCAAAGCGAACGCGGCGCCGGCGGCTTCGGCAGCACCGGCAAGGCCTGACGAGCAGGCAGCAATGGTTTTCCAGCAAACGCTCGAAATCGCCACGCGCGGCCGCGGCACGACGGAAATCACCGCCGAAGTCGACGCACTCGTGCGTTCCGCGAAGATTGACTGCGGCCTCGCCCAGCTCTTCGTGCTGCACACGAGCTGCTCGGTGATCGTCACCGAGAATGCCGACCCTTCGGTGCGCCGCGACCTCGAGACGCTGGCGCAACGCTGGGCGCCCGACGCCGATGCCGCCTACCGGCACCGCGACGAAGGCGATGACGACATGGCCGCACACGGCAGGAATCTTCTTGCCGGCACTTCGCTCAGCGTGCCGGTGCGCGGCGGCCGCCTCTTCCTCGGCACCTGGCAGGGAATCTATCTTTGGGAGCACCGCAGCGCCGGCCAGCAGCGGCGCCTCGTGCTCACGATCGTCGGCTGAAAGCGCGGCGAATTGTTTGCGCTTACTTGCGCTTGAAATGAAATTCGAAGACCGGCCCCTCGTTCTCGAGGCTCGCGAGCAGCTGATTGCCGGTCTGTTTCGCGAAGGCGTGGAAGTCCTTGACCGCGTTGTGGTCGGTGGCGAGGACGCGCAACACCTGACCTGACGCCATCTCCGAGAGCGCCTTCTTGGTGCGCAGGATCGGCAGCGGGCAGTTCAAGCCCTGAACGTCGAGTATCCGGTCAAATTCCATGCACGACCCCTGGCGAGTGAAAGGCGTATTTTAACCACCATTCTTCTTCAGCTTCGCTTCTTCGGCCTGCAGCTTGCGCAACTCGCGCAGGCGGGCATCGACCGCCGACTGCTCGTAGAAGTTGCCATCGGTATCCTGCTGCGCGAACTGCAACTGCTCGACCGCCGCGCCGAGTTGTCCCTGCAGCAGGTAGAACTCCGCCTGCGCGCGATGCTGCAGCAGGCGCTTGCCGAGCGCCGCGTAAGTCTTCGCCTCGAGGCCGTAGAGCTTATAGTCCGACGGGTCGGCCTGGACCTGCGCAGCGAGAAAGCGCAGCAAGTCGTCGTACTGGCGCGCCGAAAAAAGCGCTTCGGCGTAAGCGTAGGTCAGCGCTTTCGATTGCGGGAAGCGCTGCGCCGCGCTGCGATAGATCGCCTGCGCCTCGGGCAGGTCGCCGGCAGCGATGCGCGTCTCGGCAATCAATTCGGCGATCAGCGGCGATTCGCCGACGAGCGGCCGCAGCGCTTCGGCTTCGCGCTGCGCGAGGGCGGTCTCCTTGGCGCGCATCAGCGCGAAGACGAGGCCGTAAAGCGCGGCAGGCTGCGACACGTACTTCTTTTCGCGCAACTGCGTGCGGAACTCGGCCACCGCTTCGCGCGGCGTGCCCATTTGCGCCTTGATTTTGGCGCGCACGAGGTGAAAGTCGAGGCCGCTCACGACCTGGCGGTAGGGCGAGCTTTGCACGCGATTCTCGATGTCCGACAGGCGCTCGAGGGTGAGCGGGTGCGAGCGCAAATAGACCGGCGCATTGTTCTCGTAAAGGCGTCCGTACTTCTGCAGCCGATCGAAAAAATCGGCCATGCCACGCACATCAAAGCTCGCCTTTTCCAGCGTCTGGTAGCCGGCGCGATCGGCTTCGCGTTCAAAGTCGCGCGAATACGCCAGCTGCGACTGCACGAGGCCCGCCTGCGTCGAGGCGATGGTCGCGGCGGCAACCTGCGAGTTGGCGCGCGCGGCGAGAAGGCCGACCGCCATCGCGATCATCGCCGGTATCGTGTTCTGCTTTTCGCGAGCGATCTGGCGCGCAAGGTGGTTCTGCGTGACGTGTCCGATTTCGTGCGCAAGCACACTCGCGAGCTCGGACTCCGATTGCGCGACGAGGATGGTCCCGGTATTGACGCCGATGAAACCGCCGAACATCGCGAAGGCGTTGACCGTGTTGTCTCGGATCGCGAAGAAGTGAAAGTCGCCGCTCGGGTTGCCGCTCGCCTGGACGAGCCGGTTGCCGAGCGCATTGAGGTAATCGCTGATCGCCGGATCGTCGACATAGCTTGGCTCGCGCTGACGGATCTCGTTCATGATGCTCTCGCCGATCCTGCGCTCGAGCTGCGGCGAGAACTCGGCGCGCGCCGATTCACCGAGGTCGGGCAGCTCGTCGGCGCGCGCCATTGGACAGAGCGCAAGAGTGCAGGCGAGCAGCAGGCGCAGGGCGCCGCGGGCGCGGCAGAGAAGGGAGCGGCGATGAGGACAGCGCATCGGCATTCGCAAGAATCTGACGAAGGAAACGACTATCTTACCGGACAGCGCAGCGCGATGCGGTTTCCGGATGTTTCACCGGCAGCGGAAAACGGCCAAAAAAAACCCGCCAAAGGCGGGTTTTTTTAACGTAGCCGAAAAAAATCAGGCACGACCAATATTGGAAGCTTGTTTCCCTTTGGGACCCTGAGTTACATCGAAGGTAACTTTCTCGCCCTCTTTGAGGGTCTTGAATCCGCCCATCGTGATCGCCGAGAAATGGGCGAAGAGATCTTCGCTGCCATCATCCGGGGTAATGAAACCGAAACCCTTGGCGTCATTGAACCACTTCACTGTACCAGTTGCCATATTGCCACTTCCTTCAAAAGAGACTAGATCCGGGCATCGCCCGAGTTGCATGTTTGAAATTCAATAGGAACTTGAACCAAAACATGGAGCCTTTGTACGCTAAACCCTATGGATGCGTCAAGCATTTCTTTTCGGCTTGGCGGCCGGACTGTGGTTTAAATGCGAAAACAGCGCTCGCACACGAGTTTTGCGCCGGGGCAAAGACTGGTTAGAATTGGCTCATGGCAAAACAGCATCAGGTCGGCTCGGTACTCGAAGCCAAGCGCAGCAAGCTCGCTCCCCCGCCTCTCTACACGGTCATTCTGCTCAATGACGACTTCACGCCGATGGAGTTCGTCGTCGAGGTGCTGCAAAAGTATTTTTCGATGAACAGAGAACAAGCTACGCAAATCATGCTCAAAGTACACATGGAAGGGCGAGGCGTTTGCGGGGTGTATCCGCGTGATCTTGCCGCCACCAAGGTCGAGCAGGTTACGGCCTTCGCACGCGGAAACCAGCATCCGCTGGCGTGCGTAATGGAGGAAAACTGAATGATTGCGCAAGAACTTGAAGTCAGTCTGCACATGGCCTTTGTCGAAGCGCGGCAGAAGCGTCATGAGTTCATCACGGTCGAACATCTGCTGCTCGCGCTGCTCGGCAGCCTGGCGGCGGCCGAAACGCT
>CAZALA010000027.1:0-29231 GCA_964485725.1 uncultured Propionivibrio sp.
GCGGCATCGAGGACATCTACGAGCTCACCTACATCCGCAAGGACGGCAGCCGCTTTCCGGCCGTCGTCTCGGTCACGGCGCTGCGCGACGCGCAGGACGAAATCATCGGCTACCTGCTGATCGGGACCGACAACACGGCGCGCAAGCAGATCGAGGCCGAACAGAAGCTGCTCGAGGCAGAGCAGAAGCAGCTCAGCCAGCGCCTGCGCGACCATCATTTCTACACCCGCTCGTTGTTCGAATCGAACATCGACGCGCTGATGGCGACCGACGCGTTCGGCATCATCACCGACGTCAACAAGCAGATGGAGGAGCTCACCGATTGCACGCGCGACGAGTTGATCGGCGCGCCGTTCAAGAACTACTTTACCGACCCGGAGCGCGCCGAGGCCGCCATCAGGCTGGTCCTGAGCGAAAAGAAGGTCACCAACTACGAGCTTACGGCGCGCGCCCGCGACGGCAAGGAGACCGTGGTGTCGTACAACGCGCGCACGCTCTATGACCGCGATCGGCGGCTGCAGGGCGTGTTCGCCGCGGTGCGCGACATCACCGAGCGCAAGCAGGCCGAGCAGCAGATCCTCAGCCTCGCTTCGCACGACGCCTTGACGCAATTGCCCAATCGCCGCCTGCTCACCGACCGCCTCTGCCAAACGATGGCCAATAGCAAACGCAGCGGCCGCCACAGCGCGCTGATGTTCCTCGACCTCGACAACTTCAAGGCGGTCAATGACGAGTACGGGCACGATGTCGGCGATCTGCTGCTGATCGAGGCAGCGCACCGCATCACCAGTTGCGTGCGCGCCGTCGACACGGTGGCGCGATTTGGCGGCGACGAATTTGTCGTGATCCTGAGCGAGCTCGACGTCGATAAAACCGCATCGATCACGAACACCGCCCACGTTGCCGAAAAGCTGCTCGCCGCATTGAGCAAGCCCTATCGCCTGCCATACGTGCAAAAAAACCAGCCCGAAACGACGGTCGAGCATCGTTGCGCGGCGAGCATCGGCGCAGTGCTGTTCCAGAATCATGAAGCAGGCCAGAACAATATCGTCAAATGGGCCGACACGGCCATGTACGAAGCCAAGGAAGCCGGCCGCAACACCTTTCGCTTTTATGAAGCAAAGAATTAAGGCGGCGCGGGACTCTTCGCCACCCCGGCAGTGAAAGACGTTTCGCTTGTGCACGAGTCGGTGCAAGGCGGTAACCGCCGTCGCGCTTCGCAAGAGCCGCGTCAGAGGCGCTTGCTGTACCATCGCCTTTTCGCACCATTTCCGGCCCCGGGGTTCTGAGCATGGACGTCTCAAACTGGCTTCTTTTCTGCGGCGTTGCCTTGCTCACGACTTTTACGCCGGGGCCGGCGGTCCTGTTGGCAATTTCCAACTCCGTCGCCCGGGGCCCAAGCGCGGCTCTGGTTTGCTCGCTGGGCAATGCGCTCGGTCTCTTCGTCGTCTCCGGCGTGGCGATGGCCGGGATGGGCGTCGTCCTGGCGACCTCGGCTTTCGCCTTCACCGTCTTGAAGGTTGCGGGTGCGGCTTACCTCGTCTATCTTGGCATCAGGCAGTGGCGCAGGCACGCAAGTGCTTTTTCCCTGGCGAAGGCGGCGCCCGCCTCGTCGGCGGCGTGGCGATTGCTCGCTCAAGGCGTTTCGCTGGCGCTGACCAACCCGAAGGGCATCCTGTTCTTCTCGGCGCTCTTTCCCCAGTTCCTGACGCAGGACGCCCCGCTCGCCAGGCAGTTCTTCGTGCTGACGGCAACTTTCGCGGCATGTGCGTTGTTATCCCACGCCTGCTACGCCCTGCTTGCGAATCGGCTGAAAACGCAACTGGAGAGCCCGCGGCGAGTGCGGCTGTTCAATCGCGTTTCAGGCGGAATATTTGTCTTTCTTGGCCTCGGTCTGTTGCGCTTGCAAAGCCGCTCGGCCTGAGTAGAAAGCGTCCCCGCGCGCGCTGCCTTTCTGGCGCACCGCCGCCACCTGCCACGGGAAGTCAGCGGCCTTCGTCAGATGCGGTCATTCCGGGAACGGCATCGCGGCCTTTGTCCAGCCACTTGAGCAAGATCGCGTAGAACGCGTCGGGGTGAAACGGCTTGGCGATGAAATCGTTCATGCCGGCTTCAAGGCACTTCGCCCTGTCCTCGGCAAAGGCATTGGCGGTCATGGCGAGAATCGGCGTTGCGCGCGCTCCCGGGAAGAGACGGATCTGCTGCGTCGCCTTGACGCCATCGAGGTTCGGCATCTGCATGTCCATGAGGATGACGGAATAGTTCGTTTCCTTGGCCGCAGCCAGGGCGCGAACACCGTCTTCGGCGGTATCGATGACGAGCCCGATGTCTTCCAGCAAGAACTTGGCGACTTCGAGGTTCAAGGCGTCGTCGTCAACGACGAGAACGCGGCGACCGCGATGGCGCTGCCGGATGATCTGGTCGGCATTCATCGTCGCCGGGAGGGTCGTGGCGACTGCGGTGGTGCTCTTTGTCAGGCGCACGGTGAACCAGAATGTGCTGCCCACCCCGGGCGTGCTTTCGACGCCGGCGCCTCCGCCCATCAGTTCGGCGAGTCGTCGGGTGATGGTCAGCCCCAGGCCGGTGCCGCCGTATTGGCGAGTCGTCGAGTTGTCCGCTTGCTCGAACGCCGTAAACAGGCGGCTGAGCGTTTCGGCGGCAATGCCAATCCCGGTATCCTCGACTTCGAAGCGAACGTCAACGGCCTCCGCATCCTCTGAGAGCATCAGCGCGCGCAGGGTGATGCTGCCGGTGTCGGTGAATTTGATCGCGTTGGCGACATAGTTCAGCAGGCCCTGCTGCAGTCGGGTCGCGTCGCCTTTGAGGTTCGGTGGAAAGGATCCGGCCTCGATGCGCAGCGCAAGTCCCTTGTCCTGCGCGCGCGCACCCAGGATCGACTGGACATTGCCGAGCAGGCGTTCGATGGCAAGAGGCGCCTCTTCCAGAACAATCTTTCCGGCTTCGATCTTCGAGAGATCGAGAATGTCGTTAATCGTCGCGAGCAGATGCTCGGCGGCGGTATCGATCTTGTCGAGGCGGGCAGCCTGGACCGGCGTCACGTTGCCGCGTTTGAGGATATGCGTCATCCCGACGATGCCGTTCAAGGGTGTGCGGATCTCGTGGCTCATGTTGGAGAGGAAGGCGCTCTTCGCGAGATTGGCCGCTTCGGCGGCTTCCTTGGCTTGCGAGAGCGACCGGTTGGCAAGGTCGAGGTCGGCGGTTCGCGAGGCGACGAGCTCTTCGAGGTGTTCGCGGTGCTGCGCGAGTTCGGCTTCCGCGGCCTTCCGTTCGCTGACGTCCTCAGTGAAGATGATGATGCCGCCGACGCTGTTGTTGGCGTCGTACCACGGCCGGATTTCCCAGCGCAGCCATTGCACCGATCCATCAAGGCGTTCGAATCGATCCTCTTCCTGCCGCAGGACTTCGCCGGCAATTCCGCGGCGGTGAAATTCTCGCCAGGTCTCCGGAATTTCAGGGAAGACCTCGTAATGCGAAAGCCCGACCACGTCGCGCTCGCCAAGATGGTAGTCCTGCAGCCAGCGGCGGGAAACCTGCAGGTAGCGCATCTGGCAATCGAACATCGCGAGCGCCACCGGCGAATGCGCGAAGAAGAGCTGCATTTGCCTGTTCTTCTCAAGCAGAATCTCTTCAGCCTGCTTGCGTTCGGTGATGTCGCGGAAACTCCACACCCGGCCGACGACTTCGCCGCGGATGAACTGCGGAATCGAGTGCCGCTCGACGACTCTGCCGTCCTTGAATCTGCAGATATCGGACGAGTGCTCGTGCGGCGTCGAATAAAGCGCATGAACCTTGCTAAGGAAGGCGTCCGGGTCCTGCAGCTGATCGAGTACGTAACTCAATGCCAGGCGATCGTCCCGGGCAGCGACGAGTTCGTCCGGAATGCGCCACAGGTCGATGAACTTCTGGTTGTACAACATCCACACGTTGTTCAGGTCGACGACGAGAATCGCATCGTGCGTCGATTGCAGCGTGCCGTCGAGCAATGAGAGGGACTTCGACAGGTCTGCTTCAGCCTGCTTGCTCTCGGTAATGTCGGCGTTGATGCCGATCATCCGTTCCGCACGACCGTCGGCAGAGCGGATCACCAGGCCGTTGGCCTTGATGTGCCTGACCGCGCCGTCTGCGTGGCGAACGCGAAAATGCGTGTCGAATTCCTTCGTCCCGCTCAGCGCCGCCTGGCATTCGGCCAATGCGGCGTCATGGTCTTCGGGATGCAGGGAGTTCACCCACGTTTCCATGCTGGCGGTCGACTTTTCCCTCGTCGTTCCATAGAGCTCGAACATTCGGTCGTCCCACACCATCGTGTTGTCGCGAACGTTCCAGTCCCAGATGCCAAGCTGCGCCGACGAAGCGGCCAAAAGGAGTCGCCGGGAAATGCCGCTGAGCTTCTCTTCGACTTCCTTGCGGCCGCTGATGTCCAGGCAGTAACCGATGTAGCCAAGGAATTCGCCACTGGCGCCATAGCGTGGCGTTCCGTCGTCCTGGATCCAGTGATACTGCCCGTCGCGGTGTCGCAACCGGTAGTCCATGCTGAATTTCTTGCGCTCATTGAAAGCGCTGGTATAGGTCGCAAGACAAGTCGCGAAGTCGTCCGGGTGCACGCCTTCGGTCCAGCCGTTGCCCAGCTCCTGCGCCAGGCTGCGGCCGGTAAAGTCGAGCCAGACCTTGTTGAAATAATTGCACAGCATGTCGGTGCCAGCGGTCCAGATCAGCGCCTGGCCGGAGTCGGCGAGGGTGCGGAACTCAAGCTCGCTGTCGCGGATGGCCTTGTGCAGTGCGTAGCTTTCACTCACGTCACTGAAGACGAGCACGACGCCAACGACGTCGCCCGCGCTGTCGCGAATCGGCGCTGCGCTATCGGCGACGTGGTATTCGCGACCGTCGCGCCCGATGAGCACCGTGTGGTTGGCAAGTCCGACCACGCGGCCCGACTCCATCACTTTGCTGACCGGGTCGTCCACAGGCTTGCGCGAGTCGGCGTTGACGATGCGAAACACGTCGGTCAGCGGGCGATCTCGCGCCTCCGCAAGCGGCCAGCCGGTCATCCTTTCGGCGGTCGGATTCATGCGCGTCACTCGCCCCCCGACATCGGTCGCGATGACCGCGTCCCCAATCGAATGCAGCGTGATCGCAAGGCTCTCTTCGCTTTGCCGCAGCGCGCGTTCAGCGCGATTCATGCGGCGGCGGCTGAGCGCCAGGGCGGCAATCAGGATCGATTGCGCGAGGACGAAGACGGCCAGACCGACGAGTTGGTTTCGGTATTGCTCCCAGAAGCTCGGTACGCGGTTGATGAAGACGCTGTTTGCCGGCAAACGACCCGGATCTGCGCCCCGATGCTTGATCTGGCGCCAATCGAAGATCGGGATCGGGGCAATGTTTGCGATCGTGAGTGGCTCTTCAAGGCTGATTTTTTTCTTCAGCAGGTCGAGCGCAAGCCGCGCCGTGGTTTCTCCCAGGGCTTTCACGCCCACCACCGAACCGCCGATGCCGCCGTTGCGCAAATTGAAATCGTAGAGTCCAAAGACGGGCGCGTTCGCCGCCTCGACGATCATGCGTTCCACTTCGTAGGCGAGCAGGACTTTGCCGGCAATGTCGCGGTTAAATTGCGTGAAGATGATGACGCTCTCGGCAGGCAGGGTTGCCACCCGCTGCAGCATGGCTTCCAGCGGCAGGTCCGCCGTATATTCGAATTCGAGCCGGCCTTTCCAGGGCGCGGCGATTTGCTAGGCTTCAGCCGCCAGCTGCCGATCGGCTTCCGTGCTGCCCGAAACAAAGACGACGCGCCGGGTGCCGGGGAATAAATCGATGGCGCGCTCGAGGGTGCCCTTGAGATCGAGACGCGCCACCTGGCTGAAGACGCGCCGCTCGCCGACTTCGCCAGGAGGAGGCGCCTGCACGGTGATAACGGGCGCAGCGGGCGCGAGCCCGCGACCTTCGTTGAGCAGAAAACCGAGCGCCGGCCTTTGTATCGTGACGACGACGCCAATCTCGCGTTGCCCATACTTGCGTTCGAGAAACTCGCGCAGACGCGGGCGGTATTGCGGATCCTCGCGGTGACGCTCGAGATCGAGGTATTCGAAGAAGAGCTGATTGGTGCTGAAGCCGTTCTTCGCAAAGGTGTCCAGCAGGCCTTCGTCGAGTAGCCCGATGCCGCGACCGCCGTGGCCATACGAGTAAAGCAGGAGGACGTTGCCCGATTCGGTTGCTGGCGGAGCGGGTGCCTGGGCAAGCAGTGGACTGGCGAAAAGCGAGAACGAGAGGACGAACCATGCGAGGCGATGCCTCAAGCAGCGGCCGAAAAACCGGGTCCATTTTTCTCGCAAAGTCATCTGCTCCTGATATGGCGGAGAAGCCGAAAGCCAGACACCTTAGCATGGGTATTGGGGGTTCTGCATCTTTCATTGCCGCGCGCCTCGGGTTCCCCCGCAGGCAATCAGGCGGCGGCCGTCGGCGCCGCGGCTGGTCCCGCGCCGGGACGGCGGTCCACGACTCGCGTGCTCGATGCAGAAGGAGCGCGCGCCAGCGCGCTCGGCGCCGCCTCAGACCTACAAGGTCGGGACGGGCGCTTCTTCCGCGTGCAGCGCCTGCGGCATGTCGCGCAATGCGCGCTGGGCGAGAGCCTGGATGCGATCGCAGAGCTCGTCGGGCACCGCGAGCCCGAGCGCGCGCGCCGTGTGCGTTTCGATCTCGTGCAGGAAGGCGCCGCGCAGAAGACCCGGATTGGGGTGCGTCGCCATCAAGGCTTTGATCTCCGATTGCATCACCGCGGCGGATGCGGAAATTTCTACAAGCGTGGCGTGCAAATCGGCAATTGCTTCAAGGTTCATGGTGCTCTTCGTGGCGCGGTGCGCGGGATCAAAATTTGATTTTCTCACGGCTTTTCCTTGCCGTTCGGATATCTGCAAAGGCCCGCCGCGAGCCACTCCCGGGAATACGGCTTGCCGCACAAGCGCCGTGGCGAAGCCTTCCTTAAGACTTGACGATGCACGCACTGAACGACCCCATAGAGCCGCCTGCAAAGGCCCCGCAAGAAGACAGCGAGACGCCCGTAACGAACCCGTCCCAAGTTTCGCAGACGATCCCGGTGGTCGAGGAGGCGGTGTCGGTTTCCCGGGTGCGCGAGGAATCAGGCGCCGCGGTCCGCGTGCGCGTCAGGTCGCGCGAGGAAAAAGAGCGCATCGTGCTGACCGATGCTTTCGAAGAAGTAACGGTAAAGCGCGTGCCGATCAACCGCTTTGTCAGCGAACGCAGCGCGCCCCGTGAAGAGGGCGAGGTCGTCGTCGTTCCCGTTTATGAGTCGGTCGCTGTCGTCGAAATGCGGCTTCTCCTCAAGGAGGAAGTGCATCTCGTGCGGCGCCGGCGCGAAGTCGCGCGCGAAGAGGAGGTCGTCCTGCGCAAGGAGACCGCCGTCGTCGAGCGCAAGGACGCGGAACAGGGCGACTGGAGGGAATAGCGAACAGGGAACAGGGGAGTTCCGGACACGAGCGACGACGGTCACCGCGACGCGCTTAGCGTCGGGCGGGCCAGGGCTTTTTCAGCGAGGCGTCCGGAAGCCCTTTCTTTCGATCTCAAGGTTCAACGTTCAAGGAGCAGGACATGACGCAAACGGTTATTGGCTATTTTGATACCCCGGATGCCGCGCAGGCGGCCGAAGAGAAACTTGCGAGGCGCGGCATCGACGAGAGTGCGCTGCACCTTGCCGCCGAGGACACCGCTTACACCGGGTCGACCGTCCCGCAAAGGCCGGCGCGCCACGGCACGAGCGGTATCCGGCAGTTCTTTGCCGAGCTCTTTGGTACCGACAACGACGAAGACGCCGGCCACTATTCGGAAGCCGTTCGCCGCGGCGGCGTCGTTCTCGCGGTCGACGTTCCCGAGGGCACGCCGATCGAGGAGGTGCGTGAAGCGCTCGAAGAGGCGGGCGCCGTCGACATCGACGAACGCGTCGAGCAGTGGCGGCAGCAGGGTTATTCGGGGTACAACCCCGAAGCGCAACCCTATAGCGCCGACGAAGTGGCGCGTGAGCGCAAGACGGTATTGCCGGTGATCGAGGAAAGTATCGAGGTCGGCAAGCGCGAAGTCGCCAGAGGCACGGTTCGCGTCTATACCCGAACCGTCGAGGAGCCCTTCAGCGAGAGCGTGACGCTGCGCGAGGAACGCGCGACGATCGAACGGCGCCCGGTCGATCGTCCGGCGAGCGCGAACGAAATCGAGGCGCTCGGCGAGAAGAGCGTCGAAGTGCGCGAAATGGCCGAAAAGGCCGTCGTCAACAAAACGGCTCGCGTCGTCGAAGAAGTCGAAGTCGGCAAGGAAGTGACCGAGCGCACCGAAACGATCGACGACACGCTGCGCCACACCGAGGTCGAGATAGACCGCGGCGATGACGACGCCCGCTCCGGTGCGGCCGTGCGCAGCGACAACGACAACACGGCAGGTCGCATGCGTAGGGCAACTGCCGCGAAGATCGACCCCATGGACCTGCCGGCCGGCGCCATGGCCGGCGGACTGACGCCAGGAATGGCCGGCACCAAGGCCGGGGTGCTCAGCGGCGAGACGCTGCGCTCCTACGACGACTACGAGAGCGATTTTCGCAATGATTTCTCGACGCGCTACGCTGCCGACGGGGGCGACTACGCCGACTACGAGCCCGCCTACCGCTTCGGACACGGCCTCGCGAGCGATTCCCGCTATCGCGGCCGCGATTGGTCGTCGATCGAGTCCGACGTGCAGCGCGAATGGGGCGCGCGCTACCCCGACAGCGCCTGGGAACGCTTCAAGGCGGCGGTCGAGCACGGCTGGGAAAGAGTGACCGGCCAGCGTTAGAAGGCATGCGTCGGTTGCGCCCTGGGGCACTGGGCGGTTGCGCCGCTCGGGCATGGGGCGCTTGCGCCGCTCGGGATATAGGGCGCAATAAGCGTAGCGCATTGCGCCGTCAGCGTAGAGCATCGGTGCAATGCGCTAAACGGTGCCATTCGCTTCGCGATTGCACCCTATATCTCGTCTTCGCAGACTGGACTATAGGGCGCAATAACCGAAGGGTCCCCCAAGGGGATTTCCTTCGGGGCACATTGCGCCGTCAGCATCCAAAAGCGGCGCTATTCCTTCAGCGCGCGGAAGTCGAGTTCGCCGTTTGCCAGCGGCGGGCACCAGTAGTAGCCGCCGGTGACCGGATGGCTGAAGCGGAAGAGGCCGTCGCTGATGCCGTCGTCGAGCCCGCACATGCGGCGCAGCTGCGCTTCGAAGGCGTCGAGGGAATGGCCGAAGGCGAGGAACATGAGCCCCGCCTCGCTGCCTTCGGACCATGGCATCGAACGCCTCAGCACAAAAGCTTCGGGCGTGAAGCTCTCCTGCGCGGTGCGCTTGACGTGCGCCGATTGCGGCGCGTCGTCAATTTCCTCGTTGTCGGAGAGGCGCCGGCCCATGATCTCGTCGCGTTCCTTGCCCGTCATCGCGGCGAAACGGTCGAGGTCGTGCGTCCATTGCTGCACGGCGGCGAAGCTGCCGCCTTCCGGGCCAGGTCCGCCGGGCCCGACGATGGCGGCCTCGACGGCGGCTTCCTGCTTCGGGTTTTCGGTGCCGTCTTCATAACCCGTCAAGTCGTGGCCGGTCTTGTAGAGGAAGACCTCGGTTGATTTTGTCAGCGCGAAGGCGGGCGACACGGCTTTGACGAGTTCGCGGCTGCGGTGCAAGAGCTCGCCGCGATCGCCGCCGCGCAGCCAGCACCACAGCGCCTGCTGGGTCGAGGGCACCTCGATCGGCGCTTGGCTGATCGCCGGGAAAACCCGCAGCCCGGCGAGCTGCGCGTCCAGGGCGCGCACCAGCGGCGCGCCGATGCCGACGACGAGCGCGTCGCCGTCGGCGTGCCGCAAGGCATCGAGCGCGGACTTGAGCGCTGCCGGCGAGGCGAGCGCAAAGAAGAGATGTCGCGCGTGCGACGGGACGGGGGCAAGGATGCCCGGCTGGCAGGCGTTCATCTTGGTTTTCTTTTCGAAGTCGACGGTAGGCGCCATTGTACCCAGCCGTGCCCCGCGGTGCATTCGGCCGATGGCGCGGCGAGAAAACGCTCGCGAGTCGGGGTTAGAATCGCGATCCAGGCGGAATTTTGAGGGCAGTCGTATGCGCAGCATTGCAGTTTATTGCGGTTCGCGAAGTGGCAGCGATCCGCTGTTCGAGGCGGGCGCAAGAGCGCTCGGCAAATGCCTTGCCGAAGCCGGCCTGCGCCTCGTCTACGGCGGCGGCAACGTCGGCCTGATGGGCGTCGTCGCCTCGCAGGCGATGGCTTGTGGCGGTGAAGTGGTCGGGGTCATTCCGACCGAATTGCAGGCGCGCGAACTTGCCCATACGGGGCTTACCGAACTCATCGTCGTTGCCGACATGCACGAGCGCAAGCGCAGGATGGCAGATCTTGCCGACGCTTTCATTGCGATGCCGGGCGGCATCGGCACGCTCGAGGAGATTTTCGAGATCTGGACCTGGGCGCAACTCGGCTACCACGCCAAGCCCTGCGCCTTCTTCAACCTCAACGGCTATTTCGACACGCTGCTCGCCTTCGTCGACGAGGTCATCGGCGCCGGATTCATGGCGCAGACGTATCGCGACATGATGACCGTCGCTGACGATCCTGCGGCGATCGTCGCCGCTTTCAGGGCCTACCGGCCGCCCGATGAAAAATGGCCGCGCAAGGGCGCGCCGGACAAGCTCGCCGCGCTCGAGTAAGACGGTAGCGCACCCCATCCAGCGGTTCAAGACCGTCCGTCGCTGTCGGCCGGAATTGACGGTGTGAAGCGCGCAACCCATACTGCAAAAGTGGTCTTGCAGCTCACTTCGGCACGAAGGGCAGGGCGCAGCGCGTTTATCTACAGGAATCCAGGGAGTAGCGATGTCCAAGCGTAAAGATGATCTGATTGAAAACGGCGAGTGTTCGATGCTCGAACAGCTCGAGCGGCACGGCGTCTCGCGGCGCGAGTTCATGATGGCCTGCTCGGCGGTCACGGCCTCGCTCGCGGTGCCCGCGGTTTTCCATTCGAAAGCCGCGCTGGCCGCTGGCGCAGAGGCCAAGGCCGCTGCAGGCGAGAAGATCGTCTGGAGCTCGTGCGTCGTCAACTGCGGCAGCCGCTGCCCGCTGAAAGTCGTCGTCAAGGACGGCGAGATCATCCGCATCGAAGCCGAGAACACCGGCGTCGATAGCTGCGCGAGCCCGCACGTCCGCGCCTGCGTCAGAGGCCGTTCGATGCGCCAGCGCCTCTACAGCGACGAGCGCCTGCAGTTTCCGTTGAAGCGCGTCGGCAAGCGCGGCGAAGGCAAGTTCGTTCGCATCAGCTGGGACGAGGCTTTCGATACCGTCGCCGCGGCTTTGAAGAAAACGATCAGGGACTACGGCAACGAGGCGATCTATTACCAGTACGGTTCGGGCACTTACCAGCTCGTCGCCGGCCGCGCGCCGAACTTCCGCCTGCTCAACCTGATCGGCGGTTACCTCGACCAGTACGGCACTTACTCGAGCGCGCAGATCCGCGAAGGCATGCCCTACACCTACGGCTCCGGCGGCAACGGCAGCTACATGAGCGAGGTCGCGAATGCCAAGCTCTATCTTTCCTTCGGCAACAGCCCGCTCAATACGCGTCAGTCGGGCGGCGGCAAGGGTTACGAGTGGCAGTGCGCGAAGGACGCGGGCGGCGTCAGAACAATCCTCGTCGATCCGATGTACACCGACTCGATGCTCGGCAAGGAAGACCAGTGGATCGCGATTCGTCCGGGCACCGACGCCGCGCTCTGCGAAGCGATTGCCTACGTGCTGATCACCGAGAACAAGGTCGATCAGGACTTCCTCGACAGATACTGCGTCGGTTACGACGAAAAAACGCTGCCCGCCGGTGCGCCGGCGAAGAGCGACTACAAGAACTACATCCTCGGCGGCGGCGCCGACGGGATCAAAAAGACGCCGGGCTGGGCGTCGACCATCACCGGCATTCCGGTGGCGACGATCGTCGCGCTGGCGCGTGAAATCGGCGACACCAAGCCGGTTTTCGTTTCGCAGGGCTACGGTGTGCAGCGCCAGGCGAACGGCGAGCAATCGGTGCGGGCGATCGCCATGCTGCCGATCCTCACCGGCAACATCGGCCTGCCCGGAACCAACACCGGCGCGCGCGAAGGCGACGTCGAACTCGGCGCGGTCGGGCTGCCGGTCGGCAAGAACCCGGTGAAAACCGTCCTGCCTTTCTTCCTGTGGACGGACGCGATCGAGCGCGGACCCGAGATGACCGCCAGGCGCGACGGCATCCGCGGCGCCGAGAAACTCAACGTGCCGATCAAGTTCATGTGGAATTTCGCCGGCAACGTCTTGAGCAACCAGCATTCGGACCTCAATCGCACGGCGCGCATCCTCGCCGACGAGAGCAAGTGCGAGTTCATTCTCGTCATCGACAACCAGATGACGCCGTCGGCGAAGTTCGCCGACATCGTCCTGCCCGACCTGATGGCGCAGGAGAACTTCGACTATGCGGCCGACGGGTACGCCTCGGGAACGAACAGCTTCCTCGTCGCCTTGCAACAGGCGGTCAAACCGCGCTTCGAGGAGAGGAGTTCGTTTGAGATCTGTCGCGGCATCGCCAAACGCTTCGGCCTCGAGGACAAATTCACCGAAGGCCGCACGCAGGAGCAGTGGGTCGAGTGGTGTTATAACGAGACGCGCAAGAAGCATCCCGAGCTTCCCGACTTCGCGAGCTTCCAGAGCCAGGGCATCGCCAAGCTCTACAACAAGGGCAAGGTGCCGATCGCGCTCGCCGGCTTCCGCCAGGACCCGGTGAAGAACAAGCTGCCGACGCCGTCGGGCAAGATCGAGATCTACTCCGAGCGCCTCGCGAAGATCGCCGCCACCTGGGAGCTGCCGCCGGGCGACGTGATCAGCCCGCTGCCGCAATACGTCACGACCTGGGAGAGCCACCTCGACCCGAAAGCCGCGAAGTATCCCTTGCAGCTCTACGGACTGCACGGACACGGCCGCACGCACTCGACCTACCACAACGTCAAATGGCTGCGCGAGCTGCATCCCGACATGCTGCTGATCAACCCGGTCGATGCGAAGAAACGCGATCTCAAGACCGGCGACCAGGTGCGCGTCTTCAACGACCGCGGCACCGTGCTGCTGCCGGCCAGAGTGACGCCGCGCATCATGCCCGGAGTCATCGCTTTCCCGCAGGGCGCCTGGTACAAGCCGAACGGCGCCGGCGTCGACGAGGGCGGCTGCATCAATACGCTGACGAGCCAGAGGCCGACGCCGCTTGCCAAGGCCAATCCGCAACATACCAACCTCGTCCAGGTCGCCAAGGCTTAGGGGAAGAAAATGACACAGCTGGGATTTTTTATAGACATCGCCAAATGCACGGGCTGCAAGACCTGTCAGGTCGCGTGCAAGGACAAGAACAACCTCGAAGTCGGGCGCAATTTCCGTCGCGTCTCGGAATACGCGGGCGGCACCTGGGAAGAGGTTCACGGCGCCTGGCAGCAGAACGTTTACGCGTACTACGTTTCAATCGCCTGCAACCATTGCGCACAGCCGGCGTGCATGGAGGCCTGCCCGAAGGACGCTTACACGAAGCGCGCCGACAACGGCCTCGTCATCGTCGACTCGAAGAAGTGCATCGGCTGCCACGCTTGCGAGGAAGCCTGCCCCTACGGCGCGCCGCAGTACCACCGCGCCAGCCGCAAGATCACCAAGTGCGACGGCTGCGTCGACCGCATCGAAGCCGGCGGACAGCCGACCTGCGTCGACGCCTGCCCGCAGCGCGCGATCGAGTTCGGCGATCTCTCCGAATTGCGTCGTCGCCATGGCACGCTTGCCGCGGTCGCGCCTCTTCCCGACGCGGCGACGACCAGACCCTCGCTCGTGTTGCGCGTGCCGCGCACGGCCAAGCCCGTCGGCGACAAGAGCGGGACGGTCTTTCCGCTGCCCGTCGAGGATTGAGGATCGGCCCTTGGTAAGCGCGCGGGAGCGAAGCGATGTGGGATGAAAGATACAGCGAGGAAGGCTACGCCTACGGCGAAGAAGCCAACGCCTTTCTCGCCGCGAATTTCAGCGCGCTGCCGATAGGCAGAGTGCTGAGCATCGCCGAAGGCGAGGGCAGGAACGCCGTGTTCCTGGCCCGGCAGGGCTACGCGGTGACCGCGCTCGACGGCTCTGCGGTGGGCCTTGCGAAAGCGCAGAAACTCGCGCAAGCGAAAGGCGTCGCGATCGAAATCGTTCAAGCCGACCTTGCCGATTACGACTTCGGCGAGCGTGCGTGGGACGCCATCGTCTCGATTTTCTGTCCCTTGCCGTCGGCGCTCAGGAAGCGTGTGCATGAGCGCGTCGTCGCCGCGCTGAAGCCGGGCGGCGTCTTCCTGCTCGAGGCCTACACGCCGGATCAGATCAGGCACGGCACGGGCGGCGGCAATTCGGTCGATACGATGCAAACCGCCGCCTCGCTCGCCAGCGAACTCGCAGGCCTTGCCTTCAGCCATCTTGCCGAAGTCGAGCGGGTGATCATCGAGGGCCGCTATCACACCGGCCTCGGCGCCGTCGTCCAGGCCATCGCCCGCAAAGCGGACGAGCGGTGACAACGGCCGCCAGCCTGCGCGCCGGGAGCGATGCTCGCCGGCACGTTGCGACGCCCTTCACGATGGCGATCAGTCCGTCGGCCGACGAGATCGACGGACTCAATCACACCAACAACGCCGTTTACGTGCAGTGGTGCGAAACCATTGCCTGGGCGCATTCAAAAGCGATCGGCCTCGAGCTTGCCGATTATCGCCGGCTCGACCGCGGCATGGCGATTCGGCGCGCCAACTACGAGTACCTCTTGCCGAGCTCGCACGGCGATGCGCTGACCCTCGCGACCTGGCTTGCCGGGAGCGACGGCAAGCTGACGCTCGAACGCCGCTTTGAGCTTGTTCGTGCCAACGACCGCGCGACCGTGCTGCGCGGCGTCTGGGAACTCGTCTGCATCGAGCTCTCGAGCGGCCGGGCGCGCCGCATGCCCAGGGAGTTCCTCGAGGTCTATCTGCCGGCGATCATCGCTTCGCCGGCTTGACCCGAACGCCGGGCGCGCGGAATGAAGCTTGCTTCTCCGCTGTCTAATTTTGCATCGACCACGAACCGCGCGGATCATTGCGCACGACCATGCCGGATCAACCGGATTTTTTCGACGGCACCGCCGCCGCCCCACGCGTATTGAGCGAACAGCCTTTGGGCTTGCGCTATACACCCGACCTCATCAGCGGTGCGACCGAAGCGACCCTGCTCGCGAAGATAAGCGAGCTGCCTTTGCGCGAGTTCGAGTTTCACGGCTACACAGGCAAGCGTCGTGTCATCTCTTACGGCTGGCGCTATGATTTCGCGGCGGCGCAGATCCGGCCGGCCGACGCGATCCCGGAGTTTCTTTTCGAATTGCGCGCGGCGGCAGCCGAATTCGCGCAGCTCGAACCCGCGGCGCTCGAGCAAGTGCTCGTCAGCGAATACCGTCCCGGCGCCGGCATCGGCTGGCACCGCGACAAGGCGGTTTTCGGGCAGACGATCGGCGTCTCCTTGCTCGCGCCCTGCGGCTTCCGGCTGCGCCGCAAGGCCGGGACGAAATGGCAACGCGCCGATTTCGTCGCCGCGCCGCGCTCGGTTTATCTCCTGACCGGCGAAGCGCGCACCGCCTGGGAGCACAGCATCCCGCCCGTCACCGCGCTGCGCTACTCGGTGACCTTTCGCAGCTTGAGAGGGCGGTAAGCGGTGCGAGGCGGTAAGGGTGCAACACGGTGCGCTGCGCTTCGGTGCAATACGGTAAACGGTGCAATGCGCTGCGCTTATTGCACCCTATTTCCTGTCTTCGAAGAATGGACTATAGGGCGCAATAACCGAAGGGTCCCCCAAGGGGATTTCCTTCGGGGCACATTGCGCCGTCGGCGTCGGGAAGTCGATTCGCTATGTACTTGATCCAGATCCTGTTGCCGGTCTTCGATAACGAGGGAAGGCGCTTCGAGCGTTCGGGCCTGGCGACGGTGAGCGCCGAACTTGCCGAGCGTTTCGGCGGCCTGACGGCGTTCGCGCAGTCGCCCGCGCAGGGGCTGTGGAAAGACGCCGCGGCGGGAGCGACCGAGCACGACGAGATGATCCTCGTCGAAGTCATGGTCGACGAAGTTGATCGCGAGTGGTGGCAGGCTTATCGCCAGGGTCTCGAAGCGCGCTTCCGCCAGGACGAGATCGTCATTCGCATGATCGCCTGCGATCGGCTGTAGCGAAGTCAGGCCAAGCGCCAACCTGTCTGCGGCAAGGCGGGCGGTGCGCTACAATACGCCGGCGACTCCTGCATGACGAACCTCTACGGCGGAAAGAAGCGGATGCCTCACGAAACGACACGCGAAGAAAAGGGCCTCTACCAGAAGTTTCATGGCGTCGTTTCGTCCCCGGAACTTTTCAACTCGATCGTAGCGATCCACAAGGACCCGGATTTTTCCAGCTTCGACTATGTGATCAAGGACTTCCTCGACGTCGAAGTGTTTGACGTCGGCCTCAAGACGCTGATCGAGGGGCGTGCGCTCAACCTCGGCGTGCAACGCAAGAACGCCGATCTCGTCGTCGCCATCGTCGCCACCGATCCGGCGCTGATCGAAGCGTCGATGGTCGCAAGCTCGTACCGGCTCGATTTCTATCCGCGCGAGATTTTCGCGTCGGTCGCCGCGGCGCGCGCGTGGATCGAGCGCCGCGCGCAGGCAGTCTCGCCCGCCTCTATCCTTCCCGCTTGAAGCTGAAAGCCGCGGCGAATAATGCACGTCACCCTCGTTCACTGCCGCGTCAGGTCTGAACACGTCGCGGCCTTCATCGAGGCGACGCGCGCCAATCACGAGGCCTCGATCAAGGAACTCGGCAACTGCCGCTTCGACGTTCTGCAGGATCCCGCCGAACCGACGCGCTTCATCCTTTACGAGGCCTACGCGAGCGCCGCCGACGCCGCGGCGCACAAGCGCACGCCGCATTACCTCGCCTGGCGCGACGCCGTCGCCGGCATGATGGCCGAGCCCCGCCGCGGCGAAGCGATGAACGGCCTGTTTCCGGGCTAAACGCTTCGGGGACGATCGGCGCTAACGGCTTTCGTACATCCAGCGCCTCGCCTTTTCGATTTTCATGAAGCTCTCCGGCGACGGGGCGCCTTTGCGCGTGCCGCGGCTGATCGCCATCTGCAGGAGCTTCGCCGTCGCGTACGCGTCGGAAACGGCGTTGTGGCGCAGAATGCTCTCGATGCCAAACTGGCCGAGCCAGTCGTCGAGGCCGACGCGGTCACCGACCTTGCAGCGGAAGAATTCGGGAAGCACCCAGGCGAGGTCGATCCACGACAGCCCGGGGCGGACACCGAGATATGCGAGCATCGCCTTGTCGATCATGGTTTGATCAAAGAAAGCGTGGTAAGCGACGAGCGGCGCCTTGCCGACGTAAGCGAGGAAAGCGAGCAGCGCCGCCGCAGGCTCATCGCCCGCGCTTTGCGCCGAAGCGCCGATGCCGTGAATCAGGATGTTTGCGCTTGTGCTGACCGTGTCCTGGCGCAGCACGACCTGGAAAGCGTCGGCGAAATCGATGCGGTTGTCGTCGACTGCGACGGCGCCGATCGAGATCAGCCGGTCCTTCTTCATGTCAAGTCCGCTCGTCTCGACGTCGACGACGACGTAGCGGCAATGCCGGTGCGCCTGATTGAAATCCACGGCGGGCAGCGCCTGCCAGGCGGCGAGCTTTGCGCGCTGCTCCGGCGTGAGCAGGCGGGCGGACCTGGCGGCGCCGCCGAAAAGACCCGACAGCGCCCCCGACAGCGGTTCTTTCCACCGCCAGTTTACGGTCACAGCTGGTAATCCAGCTTGAGCCGCTGTTGCAGCTTGCGCGCCTGCCGGAAGGCCTCTTTCAGGATGCGCCGTTCGACCTCGTTGAGGTCCTCGGGCCGGATGCGATTGTCGCCCGCTCGCCCCTGCGCTTTTTCGGCGTGCTGGTGGCGCAGGCGCAGGAGCTGGATGAAATCGAAAGCATCGATTGCGGCAGCCGCCTCGGCGACGGACAGGTTCATCACGGGCGCGGTGAGCCTGATCCGCTGCACCGTGTTGGTCGCCTCGATGCCGTTGGCGAGCGCGAAGATGCGCGCGGCGTCGATGAAAAAGCGCGCGCCGAACTTCTTCAGGTCGATCGTCCCGGGATGTTCGGGATCGGTGTCGGTGACGAAGTCGCGGATCCTGCCGAGCGGCGGCAGCACCGTGAGCGCGTTTGCCGCGAGCATGCGCAGGAAGATCGGATTGTCCTTGGTGTGCCGCAGGAGCCGCAGGCGCAGCCGCTCGGCAAGATTGAATTTCCCGAAGAGCGGCCGGAAGTCGAAATAAATCGTCGCGTTGAGGAGCGCTTGCGGCTCGGGGCTGTGGATCCAGTCGTCGAATTTTTCCTCCCACTCCTCGAGCGTCAGGCAGAGCGCCGGGTTGCTCGCCATGATGCCGCCCAGACAGAGCGGGAAACCGCATCGATCAAGGTCGGCATTGACCTCGCGCGCGAAGTCGAGAAGCCTGAGCTGCGTCGCTTCGCGGTCCATCAGGTCGGTGCACAGGAAGACGATGCCGTTGTCCTGGTCCGTGCTGAAGGTCTGCTCGTCGCGGCCTTCGGAACCGAAGGACAGCCACGCCCAGTCGATGCCGAAGAGGTCGTGGTGCTCGAGGTTGAGGGCGATGACGCGCCGCGTCAGCGTATCGTTCAGCGCCGAAATGAACTGCGTGAGCTGTTCGGCGCCGACCCCCTGCGCGAGCATGTTGAGCGAGAGCTGGCGCACGTCGTGGCTTGCCTGCAGCAGCATGTCGATCGACGTTGCCGTATCGATGACCTCGCGAATCTGGCGCAGGCCGACGCGCTGCAAGGTGAAGAGATCGCGCTCCGAGACGACGCCCTTGAGGTGCCCGCCCTCGTCGACGGCGAGCACGTGGCGCACGCCGCGCATGACCATCGCCAGCGCGGCATCGTAGGCGCTCGCGGCGAGCGGCAGGCTGTGCGGCGCCGCCGACATGACGTCGCGGATCGGCAAGTCGAGCGAAGCGCCGGTGAGAACGACGCGCTTGAGGACGTCGGAGCGCGTAAAGATGCCGAGCGGACGAGCGTTTTCATCGACGACGATCATCGAGCCGATATTGCGGCTCGCCATCGCCTCGACGACCTCGCGGATCGAGGTCTCCGGCCTCACCGCGACCGGGTCGCGCTTGATGATTTGCGCGAGCGGCGAATTCATTGTCTGCTGTTCGGCGACGCGCTGCGAGAACTGCAGCTGCAATTGCTGCCGCGACTGCGTGAGCAGGCTGGCGATGTACTGCGTGCAGAAGAGATTGAACACCGGGCTCGTGCGCATCAGCGCGAAAAAGTCCTCCGCCGCGAGCTCGTAGCAGAAGACGTCTGCGAGCGCCGTATACACGTTGGTCGAGGCGCGCTGCGCCGTCACCGAGCCGATCGGGAAGCCTTCGCCCGGCCCCAGCGTCATCGACGATTGTTCCATGACGCTGATTTCGCCGGCCTGCCGCGCCAGTACCTTGCCGCGCTGCACGATGCGGAAAGTGCGCACGACGCCGCTCTCGGGCGATACGATCACGGTCTCGCCGGGGTAGTAGGCAAGCTTCAGCTGCCGCGCCAGGAAGGCGAGGGCGTCGGCTTCCATGCGGTCGAAGGGAGGGTAGGCGCGCAGAAACTCGGCGGTTGCCGAGACCAGCATTGCGCTTGCGCCCTCGCCCATTTGTCCTCCTCGCGACTCCTCGCGTTTTTCCCTACCGGCAGAAAGATCTTACCGGAGGATTGGGGATCCCGGCGCGCCAACCGATGCGCGATCGGGTGCATGGGAGAGCGGCGCGAAAAGCGATCCACCGTTCCCGCAAGCGGCGTGCCCGCCCCGGGCTTAGCCCGCCGTCAGCGGCAGCGCGATGTTCTTCATCTTGCGCCAGAGCGTGACGCGGCTGATGCCGAGGCGCGAGCACACTTCGCCGGCCGGGTGCTTGGCGAGCAGCGAGCGGATGATTTCCGACTCCATCTGCTTGAGCGAGCTGCTTTCGGGAATCGTGATGAAGCGCGATCCGGTCGACGTGTGTTCCTGTTCGCCGAGGATGTCGGCGATCTGCTGCGCGTCGACGCGCTCGCTTTCGGCGTAGGCGACGACTTCGGCGACGTTGCGCAGTTGCCGGATGTTGCCCGGCCAGCCGTAGGATTTGACGAGTTCGCGGGCGGCCGGCGTCAGCGTCACTTCCGCCGCTTCACCGCTGGCGCGGCGCGAGAAGCGCTGCAGATAGTGTTCGAAAATCTGCGGAATATCTTCGACGCGCGCGCGCAAGGGCGGGATGCGCAGGCCGACGACGTGGATCCGGTAGTAGAGGTCCTGGCGGAAGGTCCCGGCGATCGTTTGCTGAAAGAGGTCGCGGTTGGTCGCCGAGATGATGCGCACGTCGATCGGGATGATCTTGTCGTCGCCGATGCGCATGATCTCGCGTTCCTGCAACACGCGCAGCAGTCGGTTCTGGATTTCGGGCGCGAGCTCGCCGATCTCGTCGAGAAAAAGCGTCCCCTTGTGCGCGAGTTCGAAGAGTCCCGGTTTGCCGCCCTTGCGCGCACCGGTGAAGGCGCCCTCGACGTAGCCGAAGAGTTCGCTCTCGAGCAGGCTCGGCGGAATCGAAGCGATGTTCGTCGAAACGAAAGCGCCCTTGCTGCGTTTGCTGTGATTGTGAATGCTTTGCGCGAAGACTTCCTTTCCGGTGCCGGTCTCGCCGTAAATCAGCAGGTTGGAATCGTGCCCGGCATAGATCTTGGCACGTTCCGCCAGCTGCTTCATGATGGCGGAGTCGCCGATCAGGTCCTTGAACTGGTAACGCGCGTACAGGCCTTTCTGGTAGAGCGACGAGCGGATCTTCGACTCGGACGCGTGAATCCGCGTCACTTCGTGCAGCGTCACGACCTTGCCCTGGATGCAGTTGTTGAATTCGAGCGGGATGCTGCGCGCGATGACGCTGTTGCCGTTGATTGTCGTTACCTTCTCCTTCTCGCCGGAATCGAACATCGCCAGTACGTCGGCAAAATCGGGCGCGCTCGACGGGCTCACCGAGCAGACGCGCTTGGCGTGGCGATTGAAGAAGCTGACGTGGTTTTCCGGCGTGAAGGCGACGACCGCCTCGTCGATGTTGTTGATGATCGCCGTCAGTTGCGCCGACTGGAGCTTCTCGCGGTCTTTGGCGGCGAGCAGGCGCATGGCTTCTCGAAGTGCCGCCTTGATCGACACCGGGCCGCTTTCGAGGAAGACGGCCTCGACGTTCAGGTCGCGTGCGGTCTGGTAGGCGACGCGGCAGCCGATGATCGCTTCGAAACCCTCGTCGATGAGCTGCTGGACCTTCGCCCGTATCGATTCGTCGTCGCGTTGCGGGCACATGCTGACTAGCGCGTCGAGGATCTGGAAATTTCCGGTCGCGCCGGAAAACAGGTTGGCATTGCTGACGATGCCGATCCGGCGCAGGCCTTTGGCGGTGAGGTCGCGCAAATTGCCGAGCAATTCGTTGAGCGACATGGCTATTTCGACGACGCTCGTGCTCGTCGTTTGCCGTACCCCGTCGGCGAAACCGCCGCGCGTGACGATCACTTCGACATCCGGATATTTTCGCACCGCGTGCTCGACACTTTCATCGCCCAGCGTCTCGATGTGGATGCTGATGCCGAGTTCGCGGGCGATTTCGGGTGCCGTATCGGCGATGCTCTGCATCGGACAAAGGAGAAGGATGGGCAGCATGGGTGTTTTCCGCCGGCGGATTTGCAAGGTCGCAAGCTTAGCCTGATTTCATAATTGGAGGGGGTGAATTTCACTAATGAAACGCCGCGACATCCCTTCCGTTTAAAAACATGCCCTTACGAGCGGCATGGGGATTGCTTAGTCGAGAGCGGGGCGGATACCGGTGCGAGACCGCCTCGGAGAATTGGGTCGACACAACCGATGTGAAACAGAAACGACATACAGGGAGACAAAATGCGTTCGTTTATCGGCAGGAAACTCATGGTGTGTGCGCTTGGACTGGCGTGCGCCATGGCGGCAGGAACGGCTCTCGCGGCCGAGGTCATCAAGATCAAGATCGCTTACGGCAACAACGTCGGTGAACCGAACGACAAGGCCTTGCGCGAGTGGGGGCGCTTGATGAAAGAGCGCAGCAAGGGTCAGGTCGAGTTCCAGTTCTTCCCGAGCTCGATGCTCGGTTCGCAGAAAGACGTGACCGAGCAGCTGACCATCGGCTCGAACGTGATCTCGATCACGGACGGCGGCTTCCTGATGGATTACGTGCCTGAATTCGGCGTCACCTACCTGCCTTATCTCTTTGACAGCAAGGAGGAACTCTTCAAGCTCGTCGACAGCGACCTTTACAAGGAAATGTCGAAGAAGCTGCAGACCAAAGGCCTCTACATCGTTCACAGCAAATGGATCTACGGTACGCGCAACATGCTGACGACCAAGCCCGTGACCAAGCCCGAGGACTTGAAGGGCCTGAAGATTCGCGTCCCGAACATCCGCATGGCGACTGAAATGATGAACACCATGGGCGCGACGGCGACGCCGATGCCGCTTGCCGAAGCTTACCCGGCGCTGATGACCGGCGTCATTAACGGCGCCGAGAATCCAATCCCGGTGCTCTACGGCGGCAAGATGTTCGAAGGCGCCAAGTTCCTGATCCTGACCCGCCACCAGATCAACCTCGCGCCTTGGATCGCCGGCGCGAGCTTCATCGCCAAGCTGCCGCCCGAGATCGTCACCATGCTCAAGGAAACCGGCGAAGAAGCCGGTAAGTTCCTCGACAAGGAAAACGAAATCGCCGACAAGGAAGCGGTCAAGAAAATGGAAGCCGCGGGCGTCAAGGTCATCGAGCCCGATCGCGCCGCCTTCAAGGCCGTGATGAAGGACTTCCCAAGCCGGGTCTTCGCCAAGGAATTCTCGACCGAGACCATGAACAAGGTCTATACGGCCATCGGGCACAAATAAGCCATTAAGACGCCGGATCGGCGACGGTCCGGCGTGCTGACGGCGTGTTTTCGGCGCCCCATCCGCTCTGCATTTTTCTCTGGCGCTTGCCGCAAGGCGCTGTGCCGGGGCGCGTTCATGTCCAATAATCGAGGATTCGGTTCATGCAATTCTTGCGAAAGTTCTACGATCTGATCAGGAAGCTCGACAACTTCCTCGGCATGGCGGCGATGGGCTTCATCATCGTGCTCGCCTGCGCCAACGTCTTTATGCGCTACGCGCTCGGCCGCCCCTGGGGCTGGGTCGAGGAAATCACCGTGTTTACCTTCGTCTGGCTGTCCATGCTCGGCGCCTCGGCGGTCATCCACGTGGAAGGGCATTGCTCGATCGACGTCATGGTCACGCGCCTGCCGGCGAAATACCGGCGCATCGCGAGTCTCGTCGCCGACGGCACGGTCCTGATCACGCTCTGCCTGCTGATCTGGTTCGGCATCCTGCTGACCATCCGCGGCTACACCAAGCTGACGCCGATGCTCGGCATTCCCTACAGCTATATCGACGCCGCGATTCCGGTCTGCTGCTCGTTCATGCTCATGTATTACGGTCGGATGTTCTGGAACAGCCTGCGCGGCAAGCCGAACACGAGCGACCTTGACGAAGAACTTCAGGAGTCGGCGCAATGAGCGTTCTGATTGGCTGTCTCGTAATGCTGGCGCTGTTCGCCATCAACGTGCCGGTGGCCTTCGCCATCTGCGCCGCGACCTTCGCCTACTTCTTCGTCGCCCAGGACATGTCGGCGGTGATGGTCATCCAGCGCATGATCGGCGGCGCTGATAACCTGCCGCTGCTGGCCATCCCTTTCTTCATGATGCTCGGCTCGATCCTCAACTACACCGGCATCACCAACCGTCTGCTGATCCTGTCCGAGGCGCTGTCCGGGCACATGCGCGGCGGTCTCGCGCAAACCAACGTCGTTTTAGGCGCCTTGATCGGCGGCCCGTCGGGTGCCGGCCTCGCCGACGCGGCGATGATCTGCAAGGTGCTCGTCCCGGAAATGACCAAAGCCGGCTACAGCCGCCCCTTCGCCGCCGCGCTGACCTCGGCTTCGGCGCTGCTCGGTCCGATCCTGCCGCCGGGAATCGGCCTGATCATCTACGGCTTCGTCTCCGATACCTCGATCGGCAAGCTGTTCATGGGCGGCATGGGGCCGGGGATCCTGCTCACGATCCTGCTCATGTTGACGGTCGACATCCTGGCGCGCAAGCGCGGCTACAAGCCGACGCGCGCCAAGATGGCGAGCCTCGGTGAAATCGGCAAAGCGTCGCTCGGCGCGATCTGGGACCTGTTGCTGATGGTGCTGATCCTGGGCGGCATCCGCTACGGCGTCTTTACGCCGACGGAAGCCGGCGCGGTGACCTGCGTCTATGCGCTGATCGTCGGTTTCGCCTACCGCGAGACCTCGTGGGCCGACGTCAAGAGCGCACTCGCCGAATCGGCGCGCGCCAACGGCTCGATCATGCTGATCCTGATGGCCTCGGGCGGCTTCGCCTGGATCCTGACCTGGGAAGGGGTGGCCACCGACGTCACCGACCTGCTGATGGGACTGTCGACGAGCCCGGTGGCCTTCCTGCTCATCGTCAATGCCCTGCTCATCGTCGTCGGCATGTTCCTCGACGGCAATGCAGCGATCATCGTGCTAACGCCGCTCCTGCTGCCCACCGTGAAGACCCTCGGGATCGATCCCGTGCATTTCGGGATCATGATGATCTTCAACCTCTCGATCGGCGCCATCACACCGCCATTCGGGACGACGATGTTCCTCACCTGCAACCTGACCGGCGTCAAGATCGATCACTACCTGAAGGAAGTCGTTCCCTTCTATATCGCGCTTGGCATCACGCTGATGGTCACGACGTTTTATCCGCCTCTTTCGCTGGTGTTGGCGAACTGGGTTCCGATGTGATCGGCTGCTTTGACGGAGCGCGCTGCGCAGCAGCCGCTTCGTTCTCAGCCATGGGCAAATCATGAAATCGGTATGTCTCAAGCGGCCCGGCGAAATTGCCCTCGTCGATATTCCCGTGCCGCAGCGCGGCAAGGACGAAGTTCTTGTCAGGGTGCGCAGCGCCGGCATCTGCGGTTCGGATATCGGCGCCTACAAGGGGGTCAATCCGCGCGTTAGCTACCCGCGCATCATCGGCCACGAAATCGCCGGCGAGCTCGTCGAAGTCCCCGACAGCGAGACCGATCTGATGACCGGCGACCATGTGATTCTCGAGCCCTACGTCAACTGCGGGCACTGCTATCCGTGCTCGATCGGCCATACCAATTGCTGCGAGAATCTCGCCGTTCGCGGCGTGCATATCGACGGCGGCATGGCC
The DNA here is from genome assembly GCA_964485725.1 of uncultured Propionivibrio sp. Taxonomy (GTDB): domain Bacteria; phylum Pseudomonadota; class Gammaproteobacteria; order Burkholderiales; family Rhodocyclaceae; genus Propionivibrio. The sequence continues at coordinate 25,403 of CAZALA010000027.1, forward strand.
GAATATGTCGCGCATCCGCGCCGGCTCGTGCATCGCGCGCCGACGACAATCCCCTGGGAATTGCTGCCGCTCGCCGGACCGCTGGTGATCGCCATGCACGCGCTCAGGCAGGTGAAGGCACAGGCGGGCGAGCACGTGGCGATCACCGGCGCCGGCCAGATCGGCCTGCTCGCCGCGCAGTACGCGCTGACTCTCGGCGCCATCCCGATCGTCATCGATCCCGTCGACGAACGTCTGGCGCTGGCGCGCCGCATAGGCGTCCTCCATACGCTCAATCCCGCGAGCGGCGATGCGCTCGCGGCGATCAGCGCCATCACGCGCTCGCGAATGGCCGAAGTCATGATCGAGGCCTCGGGCGACGCGCGCGCCATCCGCAATTCGATCGATTACGTTTCCTACGCCGGACGCGTCGCTTTCGTCGGCTGGCCGAAAAACGAAATCGCGCTGCCGACCGCGCTGTTCACCAGGAAAGGACTCTTGCTCTTCGGTTCGCGCAACAGCGCCGGCCAATTCCCCGACGGCTTGCGCCTGATCGCCGCCGGCAGGGTCGATGTGTCGGCCCTGCTGACGAAAACCGTTTCGATCGAAGAAGCGCCGGCGACCGTCGCCGAGATCGCCGAGCACCCCGATCGCTACCTGAAAGTCACTTGCCTGATTTGGGCGACGCTCCAGCAATTTCAGTGATCGACGGCGCCCGGCGCTCGATCCGAACAACCCGTAGGACCCGAACCGCGACCGCTTCATTCTCGGCAAGGGACACGCGGCGCCGATGCTCGCTGGCGCCTTGCACGTCCGTAACAGCTTGTCACGGGCAGCAATCGGCGCCGGTTTGCCGCTATAATTTCGCCCGTCTGACGGCGAGACGATGTGTTGCGCCAGCCATCGTGATGCCCGTTTCCAGCCGGTGGCGGGGCGACGGCCTGCAAGTTGTTCATCCCAGAAATGATAAAAGCCCTGTATAACCGGTCCTGCGCGGCGAAGTCGCGCCGTCTTGTCCGGCCTTCGGTTCGCCGCCGCCCTCACTGTGCTGACGAAGCGGATCCCGGCTCGAGCGCCGCGCTATGAGAGGAGAACTCGTGAAGTCGGTTTGCTTGAAGAACCCGGGGGACATTTCCCTCGTCGAGATCGCCGCGCCGCGCCGCGGCGCCGGCGAAGTCCTGATCAAGGTGCGCAGCGCCGGCATTTGCGGCTCCGACATCGGCGCCTACAAGGGCGTCAATCCGCTCGTCAGCTATCCGCGCATCATCGGCCACGAGATTGCCGGCGAAGTCCTCGAGGTGCCCGAAGACGAAATCGAGCTGATGCCCGGCGACCGCGTCATCATCGAGCCTTACGTCTATTGCGGCAGCTGCTATCCCTGCTCGATCGGCCACACCAACTGCTGCGAGAACCTCACTGTTCGCGGCGTGCACATCGAAGGCGGCATGGCCGAGTACATCACGCACCCGCGCAAGCTCGTGCATAAGGCGCCGGCGAACATCCCGTGGGAGTTCCTGCCGCTTGCCGAGCCTCTCGTGATTGCCATGCACGCGGTCGGCCAGTCGGAAGTCAAGGCCGGCGAGCACGTCGTCATCACCGGCGCCGGCCAGATCGGCCTGCTCGCGGCGCAGTACGCGGCAACGCTCGGCGCTTTTCCGATCGTCGTCGACCCGGTCGACGAGCGCCTCGCGCTCGCGAGGACGATGGGCGTCGCGCACACGATCAACCCGGTGACGGGCGATGCGATCGAGGCGATCAAGGCGATCACGAAAGGGCGCATGGCCGAGGCGGTGATCGAATGCTCGGGCGATGCGCGCGCGATTCGCGGCGCCGTCGACTACGTTGCCTACGCCGGCAGGATCGCCCTCGTCGGCTGGCCAAAGAGCGACATTCCGCTGCCGACCGCGCTGTTTACGAAAAAGGAACTGACGGTGCGCGGTTCGCGCAACAGCGTCGGCCAGTTCCCCGAAAGCCTGCGCCTGATCTCCGAAGGCAAGGTCAATGTCGCGGCGCTGCTGACGAAGACCGTGTCGATGGCCGAGACCGCCGCGACCGTCGTCGACATCGCCGAGCACCCCGAGCGCTACCTGAAAGTGACCTGCATGTTCTAGCGCGGTCAAAGGTCACATCGCGCACTTACTCATTCCGGCGTCCGCCGGGATGACGAAACTGCGCCTCTTTTCCCTCAAGCCAAACAGCGCGACCCGCGACGGGCTCGCCTGCGCAAAAGTTTTAACACTGCAACAAGTTTATTTCTGGAGAACCACCGTGCTGAACCTCAATCGTGCCAACCTCGCCGCCGGCAAATTCAAGGTCGAATCGAGCCCCGCCTCGGCGAAGCCCCCCGTTCGCATCCTGCAGATCGGCGACGGCAATTTCCTGCGCGGCTTTGTCGACTGGATGATCGATGTGGCCAACGGCGCCGGCCTCTGCAACGGCGAAGTGACGATGGTGCAGCCGCTCGAGCGCGGCATCGCCGAGCTCATGCAGGCACAGGACAACCTCTATACGGTGCTGCTGCGCGGCGTGCAGAACGGCGAGCAGATCGAAGCGACGCGCATCGTCAGCTGCGTCAAGGACAGCTTGAACCCCTACGCGCAGTGGGACGCGATGCTCGCGCTCGCCGCCGACCCGAGCCTGCGCTTCGTCGTCTCGAACACGACCGAAGCGGGCATCGCCTACGTCGCCGAAGGCTTCGTCGCGGGCAGCTGCCCGGCGAACTTCCCGGCCAAGATGACGGCGCTCCTCTTCGCGCGCTTCAACGCGCTCGGCGGCGCCAGGAAAACAGGACTTGTCTTCCTGCCCTGCGAACTCATCGAAGCGAACGGCAGCAAGCTGCGTCGCTGCATCCTCGAGTTCGCCGCCGCCTGGAAGCTGCCGGCCGCTTTCGTCGCCTGGGTCGAGGAAGCCAACGTTTTCTGCAACACGCTCGTCGACCGCATCGTGCCGGGATATCCGGCCGCCGAAGCCGAAGCGCTGACCGCCAGGCTCGGTTACAAGGATCCGCTCATCGTTGCCGCCGAACCCTTCCTGCTCTGGGTCATCGAAGGCCCGGCGAGCCTCGCCGAAGAGCTGCCGCTGCACAAGGCGGGCCTCGACGTCGTGTGGACCGACGACCTGCAGCCCTACCGCACGCGCAAGGTGCGCATCTTGAACGGCGCGCATACGGCGAGCTCGCTCGCCTCCTACAGCGCTTCGCTCGACACCGTGCGCGCGATGACCGAGGATCCGGTCGTCTCGACCTTCCTCAACCGCGTCATGTTCGAGGAAATCGTCCCCTTCGTGCCGCTGCCCGAGGCTGAACGCAAAGCCTACGCCGAGACCATCGTCGAGCGCTTCGCCAACCCGCACATCCGCCACGAGCTCATTTCGATTGCGCTCAACTCGGTGTCGAAATGGCAGGTGCGCGTGCTGCCCACGGTGAAAGACTTCATCGCCAGGAACGGCAAGGCGCCCGCCGGCCTCGCTTTCTCGCTCGCGGCGCTGCTCAACTTCTACCGCGGCAAGTTCGTCGAAGATGGCTCCGGCGCTTACGAGGGCGAACGCGCGGGGCAGGCGTATCGCATCCTCGACAACGCCGACCTCCTTTCGATCATGCATTCGGCCTGGCAAGCGGCCGCTGCCGATGCCAACAAGCTCGTGGCGACGCTGCTTGCCGACGTTCGCCTGTGGGGCGAGGACCTCACCCAGCTTGCCGGCCTTGCCGAAGCGACGGCCACTGCGCTGACGCGCATCCAGGCAGTCGGCGTCAAGCGGGCGATGGCCGCGATTTAAGGAAGCCGGCGCAATACGCTTTGCCGGTTCAATGGATCGTCGAAACACCGGAATTGAAGACCTGTGCTGGGGTCTT
>CAZALA010000028.1:0-28753 GCA_964485725.1 uncultured Propionivibrio sp.
CGCGAAGGCAAGGTCGGGACTGCCGGTCTCGCACCACACGAGATCAGCGTATTCGGCGTAGGCGAGCCCGCGCGAGAGCGCCTGCTCGAGCCCGTTCCTGACGCGATAGAAGCCCTCGGCGGTGCGCTCGCCGGTGATAAACGGCCGGTCGTTTTCGTCGATGTCGGAAGTGACGAGCGTCGCCGCTTCGGCGTCGGTGCGCGCGAGCAGGATCGTCGGCACCCCCAGGACATCGGCGGCAAGGCGCGCGGCGACGAGCTTATGTACCGCTTCCTGCGTCGGCACCAGGACTTTTCCACCCATGTGCCCGCACTTCTTGGCCGAGGCGAGCTGGTCCTCGAAGTGCACGCCGGCGGCGCCGGCTTCGATCATCGACCGCATCAGCTCGTAGGCGTTGAGAATGCCGCCGAATCCCGCTTCGGCATCGGCGACGATCGGTGCGAGGTAATCGATGCCGGCGCTCTTGCCGTTCTGCTGGGCTTCCATGTGCTGGATCTGGTCGGCGCGGAGAAAGGCGTTGTTGATGCGCTTGACGACGGTCGGCACGCTCGACACCGCGTAGAGCGACTGGTCGGGATACATCGAAAGGCTGTCGTTGGCGTCCGCCGCGACCTGCCAGCCGGACAGGTAGATCGCCGGCAACCCTGCTTTCACCTGTTGCAGGGCCTGGTTGCCGGTCAGCGCGCCAAGCGCGTTGACGAAGGGCAGTTCGTGCATCAGCCGCCAGAGTTTTTCCGCACCGAGCCGGGCGAGCGTGTGCTCGACGCCGACGCTGCCGCGCAAACGCATGACGTCGTCGGCCTCGTAGCCGCGCCGGATGCCGCGCCAGCGCGGCGCGGTTTCCCATTCACGGCGCAGTGCCTCGGCAGCATCGGCGGCGCTCGTTTTCTCGATTTCCATTGCAGGCTCCTTTCAGCAAGTGCTGAACAAAAGTGGTCACGGAGCAATCCTAATCACGCAAGGCTGCAAACTTCACAAAAGGAAATTTCACACTGTCAAGTTCACAAACGCCCGCCTCGCGATGCAATTCTCAAAGGAAGTCCAATGACACAGCCCGGCCGGAACAGCCACTTTCTCGGCGCCAAGCTGCGCGCCCTGCGCAAGCAGAATCGCATGACGCTCGAGGAGCTGTCGCAGCGATGCATTCAGATCGACGCCGCCGCGGCGCCTTCGGTTTCTTATCTGAGCATGATCGAAAACGGCCGCCGCGTTCCCGCCGACGAAGTCGTTGAGCTCGTCGCCAAGGTCTTTCAGCGCAGCGCGGCGTGGTTCCGCGACCAGAATGCGAGGATCGCCCCGGTCAAGGAAAGTCGCGACACGGGCGGCGCCACCCGCGTTCCGCTCGAGCCTTCGTTTCTCTTCTCCAAGGACTTGCTGCAGTCGGCGATCCCCGAGTTGCTCTCGCAGACCGGCACCTCGGGAAGGCAGTTTGCGCATCTCCTGATTCGCGCGCACCAGGAAAAGTCGCGCAACGAGTTTCCCGACCTCGAGCGCGCCGCCGAGGACGTCGGCAAGCGCGCCTTCCCGCTGACCGTCGACGACATGACCGCGCTTTGCAAAGCGCACGGGCTCGAACTGCGCTGGTTCGAGCGCAAGCCCGTTCTCGTGCGCAACCACGGCCGGGAGATGCGCAGCATGGTGCGATCGTTCTTCGAGGCGCCGGACACCGTCTATCTCAACAAGGCCTTGCAGAAGGATCCGGCGCGCCTCAAGTTCGACCTCGCCACGCATCTCGCGCACAAGGTCTTGCACGGCGGCGACGGCGAGAAATCACCGCACGCGACCGGCGGAGAAACCGGCGGTTGTCCCGAAGTCCCGGGCAACCAGGCCGGCATGGACCCGCGCGACGTCCTCCACGCCTGGCGCGATTTCGAGTGCAGCTTTTTCGCCGGCGCGCTGCTGTGTCCGAAACAGGCGTTTCGTCGGCTGCTCACGCGCGAGCGCTATCGGGTCGACGTCGGCGAAAAGATCCAGCTGACGCCGGCCGTCGTCATGCGCCGCATGACCAAGGTCTCGCCGTATCCGTATTGGCACTTCTTCGACGCCTACCCGCCCGGCTTGCTGCGCGCGGTGTATCGCGGCAACGGCATTCCGCTGCCGTGGGGAAACATGACGCAGGTCTCCGACCCCTGCCCCAACTGGGCGGTCTTCCGTCTCATCGGCGACGGTGAGGCCGAAGCAGGCTCACAGCTCTCGGTCCTGCGCGACGAGGACCGCTGGCGGCTTTACTGCTGCCATTCGCTGCGCACCCGCGACATGGCCGGCAATCCGCACGTGCTCTCGGTCGGCGTCGATATTGCGCCCGCGCTCGAGGCCAACGGCGCCGACGCAACGCAGATCGTCGATCGCATCGCCGACGAATGCCAGCGTCGCGGCGGCGTCGCCAAGGTCCCGAAGGCCGAGGCCGACGCAATCAGCGCAGTGGCAAAGGTACTCAATATCGCGTGGGTCGAAGAATCCTTGCGCAACAGCGCCCGCATCATCTGCCCGCGCGGCGCGCGTTGCGCCAGGGGCGGCAGTTGCGCGAGCGCCGACGCCAGAGGCGCCAGCGACATCACCGATGTGCGGCGGCAGATTCTATTGTCATTGAGCGACTGAAGGCTTTCTCGAAGCGACGCGCTCCAATAGAGAAGGCCTATGTGCTTTTGGCGCACAAGTTTAAAAAGGCTGGATTGCTTGGAAAGGTCAGCGCTGGTTGACGGTTACCCGCGAGCAGAGAGGTGGTGGTCACCTGCCAGGACTGCATTTGGGGACTCTTCATCGGCCAGACCTTTTTTGCCTGTTGTCATGCTCGGGAGCGTGCCACGGCACCGTTCAGCGCAGAGGGCTGAGCGATCGGTTTTTCTATCGCGCCAACGCTAACACTCTTGTTCGATAGCGTGACTTGTTCGCGGGACGTGAACTAACGACAGATTGAAGATTTTGCTGATTACTTGTGTTCATTTAATTGTATAGTTCACGTAACGTGAACGAGTGGCGGCGGTGAACAATGAAGCGGATTGACAACAGAGACCAGAATACCCTTGATCGTGCTTTACAAGCACTGGAACGGACGGCGGGCATTCATGGTCACGTGACTGACTTCGAGCTACGCGATGGGCTGGGATGCCGGGCTGACGCCGGGGTCGAAATCGAAGCGAACGGACAACGCTACCCTTACGTCGCTGAAATTAGGCGTGTCGATCGCTTCGCTATCCTGGATGATTTCAGAAACCAGCACGCGCACTGCGGACAAGGTCACCAGCCGCTGCTTGTAGCACCGCGCATCACCGCAGAAACTGCAGAAAAATGCCGCGAAATCGATCTGCAATTCATTGACGCGGCTGGCAACGCTTATCTTCGTGCCCAAGGACTGTACGTTTTTGTGAAAGGGCAGCGTCCAATCGAAGGAGTAGATCTCCTGCTGATCGGGCAAGAGGGTAAGCGCGCAGGAACGGCCACGCATCTGCGGGTGATATTCGCGCTGCTTTGCAGGCCAGAATTACTCAAGGCGCCTTACCGGGATATCGTGCAGGTTGCCGGCGTTGCTCTGGGTACCATCGGAGTGGTGTTCGATGATCTCAAGGAGAGAGGATTCATCACCGGAGGCGCACGCAAAGGCGACCGGGTCATGCTGGAGCGCAAGAAACTCATCGCTGAGTGGATAACCACTTACCCGATCAAACTACGTCCGAAGCTGAACCCACGTCGCTTTAAAGCACTGAAGCCCGACTGGTGGAAAACGCTTGATATCACCCGATACGGCGCCCAATGGGGAGCAGAGGTTGCCGCCGAGAAACTGACGGGGTATCTACGCCCAAATACGGTGACGATTTATCTCCACAAGGAAAAAGGCCGGCAGAATTTAACAAAACTCGTGGCGGAGAACAGGTTGCGCCCCGACCCGGCAGGCGATGTCGAAATTCTCGACGCATTCTGGGCTTTCGACGACGAACCGCCAATCGCTCATACCGTACCGCCATTGCTGGCTTACGCCGATTTAACCGCGACAATGGATCCACGCAACTTCGAAGCCGCAAAGCTGATTCATGACCGATACCTCACGCCCACTGAAACCAAAGCCTGATCGACCAGTCGAGCCATTAACGCTGACGGTGATTGATGAGATCGGTCAGGTTGCCAACAGACTTGGCGTCCCGGTATTCGTAGTGGGGGCCGTCGCACGGATTATCCTCCTCGAAAATGTCCATGGACTTAGTGCGGGCCGCGCTACGACGGATGTGGATTTTGCTTTTGCGCTCGACAACTGGGAGCAATTCGACGCGCTCAAAAAATTGGTCATTGAAAACACGAGGTTCAGTGCTGCGGAGCAGCTTGCCCACCGCGTGTACTTTCGTGCTCCTGGGTTGGAACATGCGTACAAGGTCGACTTGATCCCGTTCGGTGGTGTGGAGAAAAGCCCAAACACGATTACGTGGCCGCCGGACATGGCCATCATGATGAAAGTGGCCGGGTTCAGTGATGCGTTTGCAGCAGCGGTACGCGTGGAAGTCAGTCCAGGAATTGAAGCGACGGTCGCTTCACTACCGGGAATCGTGACCCTGAAATTATTCGCGTGGGCGGATCGCAGACAGGAAAATTCGAAAGATGCCGTTGACATTGTCACGCTACTGCGCAGCTATCACCAAGCAGGCAACGACCATCGAATATATGACGAGGCCAGTGCGCGAGCCGCGTTGGAAGCGGTTGACTATGACCCAGAACTCGCCGGGGCCTGGCTGCTTGGCCACGACGTTGGGGCCATGGCGTCCGAATCAACCGTCACGGCGCTTAAAGCTCTGCTGGCAGGCACGACAAAAGATCTTCTGACCGAAGACATGGCACGTGCAATGAAAGGGCGGGCGGACGCGATGGACTATGCCTCTCGCCTTCTGGACCAATTCACCCAAGGCTCAAGCCAGCGGGCCAAGTGACGGTTCCAGCAGAAAAGCAGCAGCAAAGGGGACAGTGACATTTCGGTTTTCCCGATCGTTTAGCCGGAAAAGACAAATGTCACAGACCCTTTTGAGTTCCACTCTTAAGTTTCGTCTTGCCGGCTACCTCGCGCACGCCACCTCTGTTGCGATCGTTGTAAAACAGGGGCGCAGGGCTGGCATGGCTCGTTCGCAGACGCCAAACAATCGGCGGGCCAGACCGCATGAAACGTGGCTTCAGCGCGTATTGCCGACTGCATGGCTTTGCTCACTCGGCGTTATTCCTTGATAACGTAGTCCTTCAGATTCACATCCTTGAACTGCGTGCGTTCGAAAGCGGCGGTTCTCGGGAAGGGCGCAGTCGCGTCGATACCCACCTTGGATACCAAGCCGTTCTTGACCATCGGGTTCAGGATGTGGCCTTCCTGGTCGGGCAGAATCATGAAGCCTTTCTTGGCGTCGAAACGGGTGGTGAACGCCCACTCGACATCGATCGGATCATAGATGTTCACATCGGTATCGACGGCGGTCACCCACTGCAGCGAAGGGAAGGCCTTGAAGGTTTCGCGGATGGCGACGTCCTGCACGCCTTCCTTGCTCTTGTCGAGCTGGATCACTGCGCCATAAAAACCGGAACCGCCGGGCGGCAGGAAGACGGCTTTCAGATCGGGGACGATCTTGTTGACGATGGAGAAGATTTTGGCCTCGGCGGTCAGGCCGACGGCGTTCCAGACTTCCTGCCCGGAAAGCAGCGAGTGGAAGACCGGGGCTTTGCGGTGCGTGATCGCCTTCACCTTCATCACCCAGCGATTATCCCGGGCGCCATAGTAGCCGGTGACTTCGGCGAACGGGCCTTCCGGCTCCCTGACGTTGGGCAGGATTTCCGCTTCGATCACGAACTGCGCGTCGGCAAAGGCGGGGGCGTCGACGGTCTGCGCCTTGATGAATTCGATCGGCCGCCCGGCCAGATGGTTGGCGATACCGATCTTGTCGGGTCCTTGTCCCGGAATCGCGGAAACGAGCCAGGGCGCAAGGCTGACGCCATTGTTGATCGTCACCTGCAGCGGCTTGCCCTGCTTCTCCATGATGTCGAGATAAGCGCCCAGGTGCCGGCCCGGGTCGATCAGGAAGGTGAGCCGGTCCTTGCCGGTGATCATGATGCGATGGATGGAGAAGTTGGGCTTGCCGGTCGCGGGGTCGTTGACGACGACGACCGAGCAATCGAAATAGCGGCCGCCGTCCTTGAGGGCGTGGATCGGAACCGGCAGGTCGTCGAGGCTGAAGTCGCCGGTCTCGATCACTTCGTTGGCCGGTCCCTTGTCGAGCACCGGCGAGGTGAGAACGCTCTTGTCCTTGCGCCAGGCACCGATGGCGCCTGCGATCGCGAAGGGGACTTTCTCCTTGGGCGTGGCGAAGAGGCCGCCGATGATGTCGCGGTTCCAGACGAGACCCATGAACACCGGATAAGCGCTGCCCTTGACCTTTTCGAACAGGATGGCCTTCTTGCCTTCGTATTTCTTGGCGATGCCGGCAAGTTCGAGATTCGGGTCGACTTCCGATTTGACGCGCACGAGATTGCCGGTCTTGTCGAGGTATTCGATGGTCTTCCCGATATCGACGAGCCGGTCGCCGACTTCGCGCGGCACAGCGGTTTGCGCGAGAGTGCCGAGCGGCAGCATGGCGGCGCTCAGCGCCGCGGCGATGAGAATCTTTCGGATATTTTTTGTCATGCTCCCTCTTCCTTAAGAATTAGAACCGGGCACTTCTTTGCCGGTCCAGCGCTTGAATAATTCATGCTCGATCTCGAATAGATCGAGGATCTTGCCCACCGTGTGATTGACGATGTCATCGAGCGTCGCGGGCTTGCTGTAGAAACCCGGTACCGGCGGGAAGACGATGGCCCCGGTTTCCGACGCCTGCAGCATCAGGCGCAGATGGCCTGTATGCAGCGGCGTCTCACGCACGGCCATCACCACCTTGCGGCGCTCCTTGAGGCATACGTCGGCGGCGCGCGTGATCAGGGTTTCGTTGAACGAATTGGCGACGGCCGACAGCGTCTTGATCGAACAGGGAAGGATCGCCATGCCATCGGTGCGGAAGGAGCCGCTCGAAATCGATGCGGCGAGATTGTGATCGTCATGGACGACGCTGGCCATCGCTTCGATGCGCGCGATCTCCCAAGATGTTTCGAGGGAAATCGTCGTTTTCGCCGCGTCGGAAATGATCAGGTGCGTCTCGGCCTTGCCCTGCAGGGCTTCCAGCGCACGAATGCCGTAGATGACTCCGGAGGCGCCGGTAATGCCGAGGATGATCCTTTTCATTGCATTTCCTTTTGCAGTGCAGCGATGAAACGTCCCGTGAGTTCCGCGCAGATCAGGCGAACCGTGTCGATGTCCTCCACCGACATCCCGTCCCAGTGCATTCCCGCCGATACGACTACGGTGCTGTTCAGCGCGGCTGCAACGCGTTCGGAGACGCGCTTCACGATTTCGTCCTCGAGGTGACCCGGACTCGTCAGTACCGACGAGGTCGCGCTCATGACCGACTTGTCTCTGAGGCTCGGCCGCGGAGTCGCCATGGCCACCGCCCCGATGTGAGGCACCGAACCTCCCCAGAGAATTATGGCGACGTCGGTGCCGATGAGAAGCGCTTCGCCCTCAACGGTGAAACTTCCCTGGCTGTGTGAAAGGCTGATGCGTTTCATGGGTTATGAATGGGTAGGGCGCGACGCGGGCGTCTAGGTTACCGGCAGGATGAAGTTACCGCAATGCAGGAACTCGTTATTGGCCGGCGTCCGCTTTCAGAGAACCCGAAAGACGAGTTTAGTGTTGGATTGCATGCCGGACTGAATGCCTTGCCTTTTCTTGCCGCGACGGTTGGCGTGATGATAGTCGTTTGGCATTCTGATCGCTGCCACCGCTACGACAGCGTCGCCAACCTTCACGGCTTTCGCGGTCGTTTGGCGGTGGTCATCGCCGAGCATGACGAGATCGTGCCGGCGCAACTTGGCCGCCGGCTGCACGACAGCGCGGCCGCACCCAAACGGCTGGGGGTCGTTCCGGGGGCCGGGCACAATGACTGGATGAGCCGCGTCGATGCAACCCGAAGCGCTCGGCGATCAATGCGTCGGAAGCCGCATCGACGCGCCACCGCTGCTTGCGATCGCATTCCTCGAACCAGAAGCCGAGGACTTCGGCGGAGGCGATCGTGCTCAGGCAGCGACGAAGATAGGAAAGCGCGCGATGAGGCCGTCGCTGACCGGTGCGAAAGCGAGCGTCAGCGCCGCGCGATCCTCGGCGCTCAGGCTGCTCCAGAGAAAATCGCGCGGATTGCCGGGGTCGCCCTCGACGTAGAGCTGGGTCGTCAGCAAATCGCGAGCGCCCTGCCTGACCTTGACGTGGATGTGCGGCGTGCGGCCACCGTAGGCGACCGGACGCATCGTGCGAAAGCGGTAACTGCCGTCGGTGGCGACGCGGGCGCGGCCAAAGCCCTGGAAGCGGTCGTCGGCCCTGGCACGCTCGCGCGGATGACGGTAGTGACCATCGTGATCGCACTGCCAGATTTCGACCTCGGCGCCGGCAAGCGGCCGTCCGGCCAGATCGCTGACGCTGCCGACGAGCCAGACCGGCTGCCCTTTGGGGTAAGCGAGGCTGCCGTTATGCAGCAGATCGAAATCGGCGTCGTCGGGATGGACGACCGGATAAAAAGGCCCCTCGGTTTGCGCCGGTGTCGCACGGCGCGGCGCGGCGGCCTGCGCCCGCGTGCCAAGCAGGAGCATCGGCGCAAGGGCGAGGCCGGCAGCAAGCAGCCGACGGCGCAGCGGGGCAGACGCAGGCGAGGCGGAACGATCCATGGCTGTCTCCGGGTGAACTCGTTTCGAGACGCGCGGCGCGGCGAAGTTCCGGCGAGCTGCCGCGGCGGCGAAGACGCCGCCAGCGGGGCGAACGAGCAAGCGGCAGCGCGCACGAGTTCCAGACGGTCACCCCATGCTTTGGTAGGCTGTGCCCCTGACGTCGGAGTAGAAACTCCCGCGTCAGGGCTGCGCCGGGGCAATTGCCCAACTCGCGCCTTGGCGAACGAGCGTGATCGGTTTTGCGTTTTCGACGGCGAAGGCAAAGGCTTTCTCGTCGATCCGGCCGCCCGTCAGATGAGCGACGAGCGCTTTGATCGTCAGTTCGTGCGAGATCACGATAATCCGCCTTTCGCTGGCGATCGCTTCATCGATCACCGCGGCAGCCCGGCGATAGACGATTTCCATCGGCGGGGCCAGTCCAACAACTCAAAGACAATGCGAAGCTGACCCTTTTAGTTCTTGGGCGCGTGCCTCAGCGGCTTGCGGTAAAAGTAGTATGCGTGACGATTGGCGCCGGCAACGATCATTCGCACCGCGCCCAGCGCCGGACACGGATAGAGCTCGAACCGCCGCAGTGCCGCAATGTTTTCCGGGCGTACCCGGTTGCGCCCGCCCACATCGTTCCAACCGACCAGCAGTTCGCCGCCTTCGCGCAAGGCTCGCAGGCAGCACGCGAAAGCCTGCTCGGCATCTTCGAGCCGGTTCAGGCCCCACCCGAGCACGCCGTTACAGACAATCAGATCGAAACTACCGGCAGGCACATAACCGTCGAGGTCCTGCAGCGGTGCAACCAGGTGGCGCTCACTGCCGTAGCGCGCCCGGCTGCGCAGCGGATCGATGGTCCAGTAGTCGGTCTTGGCGAAAATGCGGCTGTAATGCTGAGTGTAGTCGGCACAGCCAACGAACAGCACGCGCCGGATATCGGCACGTGCGACGTACGCAGGCAGGATCGTCTGCTCCAGAATACGGCGGTCTTGGGTGGAGATCCGCGCCGGCATGCCGAGCGCAGACCGACCGGCATTGGCCAGAGTACGAATCAGTTGGGCGACATCGAATGGCATTGTTGAGACTGCCAGCAAGCAGCGCTCCGGCGCTACCGGAAGGGGCGGGAATACTTGGCTATAGGGGTCGGAGTGAATAATTTCCGAGCGCCAATGGCAAATGCAAATATCGCTGACCCCTCAAAGATCCTGACAGAAATTACCCGCGACGCTGCAGCTAAGACCGCCACTCGTTGCTTAAGGCAGTCGGGAGTTTATGGAAGTCGCACACATCCGAGATATCTTGCCTCTTCAAGCCGCAGCGACACCGAGCCTAACGCGTGGCGATATATCCTGACTTCATCTCTTCGCTGAGCGCGTGCAGTCGTTTGTCGAGCGTCCAAAGCTTGCTGCCCGGAGTCAAGCGAACTGAGGCCAGGAGATGCGTATCGATGTAGCCAATACCTCTGCCGTAGATGAAGTTGCTCTCGATAAAGGCGAGCACCTCTCCGTCGGTTGCGGCAACCACCTGAGGCAAGTCCTTCAAGCTGTCCAGAACCGCTTGGCGGTTGCTGAGATTTCCGAGAGCCAACTCACCCAGCACAAAGGCATGCGTTACGACCTGGCCGGCTTCAAGCAAGCGAGCCAAGTGACGGTTCCCGGCGCGAAGGTGATCGACCCATACGGAGGTGTCGACGAGGATCATCGATCGGTAGCGCCGCGGCGGCGCGGAATGTCCTTCAGCTCGGGCTCCGAGCCGCCCAGCAAGGCGAGTCGCCTGGCGCTTTCACGCTGGATCAGCGCACGCAAGGCTTCCCGCACGAGGGTGGATTTTTCGGACAACCCGGTCAGGCTCTGCGCCTTAGCGAGCAAATCATCATCAAGGGCGAGTGTGGTACGCATCGGAATCTCTTTCATGCTGCAAGGCGTAAAAATAGCATCGTTTGATGCCGTTTTCAATGCCACCTCGTTTGCTCTCACCAGCCTAAGGCCGGCCTGCCGCCGCTACTCAGCCGCGGCGATCAGCGCGAGCAGGTTCTCGCCGTAGCGGTCGGCCTTGGCGAGGCCGATGCCGGCGACTTGCAGCAGTTCGCCGACGGTGCGCGGGCGCCGCGCGGCGAGTTCGACGAGCGTCTTGTCGTGCAGGATGACGTAGGCCGGCACGCCCTGTTCCCGGGCACGTTCGGCGCGCCAGGCGCGCAGTGCGGCGAGGAGCGGCGAGTCGTTCGCGGCGCTTGTCGTGGACGTGCCGTGCCGGCCTTTTCCCGCGCTGCGGCGGCCCTTGGGCCGGATGACTTGCCGGCGCAGCGAGAGCGTCGTCTCGCCCTTCAGTACCGGACGCGCGGCGTCGGTGAGCTTGAGTGCGCCGTAAGCGCTGGCGTCGGCTTCGAGCAAACCGCAGGCGAGCAGCTGCCGGAAGACCGAACGCCAGCCGAGCGCGTCGAGATCGGCGCCGACGCCGAAGGTCGGCAGCTGGTCGTGGCCGAACTGGCAAATCTTTTCGGTCGCCTTGCCGCGCAGGACGTCGATCAGGTGCGCCGCGCCGAAACGCTGGCCGGTCCTGAGCGCGGCCGACAGCGCTTTCTGCGCGGCCACCGTTCCGTCCCAGAGCTGCGGCGGATCGCTGCAGACGTCGCAATTGGCGCAAGGCGTCGAGGCCTCGCCGAAGTAGGCGAGCAGCACCGTGCGCCGGCATTGCGCCGATTCGCAGTAGGCGAGCATCGCGTCGAGCTTTTGCCGTTCGACGCGCTTTTGCTCGAGCTTGGACGCGGATTCCTCGATCATCTGGCGGTGGATGACGACGTCGTTCATTCCGTAGGTCATCCAGGCTTCCGAAGGGTCGCCGTCGCGACCGGCACGGCCGGTCTCCTGGTAATACGCCTCGAGGCTTTTCGGCAGGTCGAGGTGCGCGACGAAGCGCACGTCGGGCTTGTCGATGCCCATGCCGAAAGCGATCGTCGCGACCATGACGAGGCCGTCCTCGCGCAGGAAGCGCTGCTGATGGCGGCTCCTCACCGCGGCGTCGAGGCCGGCATGATAAGGCAGCGCCGGGAAGCCGTGCTCGCTCAGGAAAACCGCGGTGGCATCGACCTTGCGGCGCGACAGGCAATAGACGATGCCGGCTTCGCCGCGGTGATCGGCGAGAAAAGCGAGCAGCTGCTGACGCGGGTTCTCGCGCTCGACGACCGTGTAGCGGATGTTCGGGCGGTCGAAACTCGCGACGAAAATGGCCGCCTCGTCGAGCCCCAGGCGCGTGACGATTTCCTGGCGCGTCAGTGCGTCGGCGGTCGCCGTCAGCGCGATGCGCGGGACGCGCGGATAACGCTCGTGCAGCGTCGATAGCTGGATGTATTCGGGGCGGAAATCGTGGCCCCATTGCGAGACGCAATGCGCTTCGTCGATCGCGAATAGCGCGAGCTGCCCGCGCGCCTCAAGCTCGTCCATGAGGCCGATGAAGCGCTCGGTGAGCAGGCGCTCGGGCGCGACATAGACGAGGTCGAGTTCGCCGCGCTTCAGGCGGCGCTCGGTGTCGACCATGTCGGCAAAGCTCTGCGACGAGTTGAGGAAAGCGGCGCGCACGCCGGCGAGCAGCAGCGCCTCGACCTGGTCCTGCATGAGCGCGATGAGCGGCGAGACGACGATGCCGACGCCGGCGCGCAGAAGCGCCGGGATCTGGTAGCAAAGCGACTTGCCGCCCCCCGTCGGCATCAGCACGAGCGCGTCGCCGCCGCCGGCGACGTGGCTCACGATCTGAGCCTGCTGGCCGCGAAAATCGGGATACCCGAAAACACGATGGAGGATTTCGCGGGCCGGTGTATTCATTTCTCTCTTGCGCCTTACCGGCTCTGGGATGGGACTTTGAACGGAAAAATTCGCGCGGCGTCAGAATGGCTTCACGCCGGCGACGAGGAGTGTACCGATTTTCCGCCGCCTCTGCCCGCTTGCGCCAAGCACTTGCCCACCGCGCTCTCAGGCTTTTGCACAAAGCGCCGCGGCGCGGCTAGAATCGGGCGAACTTGCCGATCGATACGCAAGCGATCAGCATCGTTTCTTGCAACCCTTGAGCGGGAGCCGTCACCATGACTCAAACGATCGTTTATGTCTCCTGCGCCGAGAGCCGCGAAATCCAGGTTTTTGCGCTCGATGAGGCGAGCGGCAAGCTGACGCTGCGCCAGTCGCTCGCGAACCCCAACATCCCGCTGCCGCTGCACGCCGTCGCTGATCGCCACGTGCTCTACCTCGGCACGCGCGACGAACACACGATCGCCGCTTACGCCATTGACGCGGCGAGCGGCGAGCTCGCCCTCCTCGGCAGCGCCAAGGCCCCGGGCGGCGTCACCTACGTGAGCTGCGATCATGCCCGGCGCGTCGCCTTCGCCGCCTCCTACCGTGGCGACTCGCTGAGCACTTTCCCGCTCGCCGCCAACGGCGTTCCGCAGGCGGCGAAGGAAGTTCGCGAGCACCTGACAAAATGCCATTGCGCGCTCGTCGATCGCAGCAATACCTGGCTGCTCGTGCCGATGCTCGGGATGGACGCGATCGGCATCTACCGGCTGACCGGCCAGGCGCGCCTGACGCCGGCTTCGCCCGCGCAGACCGAGGTGCGCGCGGCGAGCGGCCCGCGCCACCTGCTGTTCACGCCCGACAATCGCCATGTGCATTGCCTCAACGAACTCGACGGGACGATCGACCTGTTTGCCTTCGACGCCGAGCGCGGCACCCTCGTCCTCGAGCAGTCGACGAACATGCTGCCGCCCGCTTTCACCGGCACGGCGTGGGCCGCGGAACTGCGCGCGACGCCCGACGGCCGCTATCTTTACGCGACCGATCGCCGCTCGAGCGTGATCGCAATCTTCGCCGTTGACGCGCAGAGCGGCGAACTTGCCCTCGTCGGCCATACGCTCACCGAAACGCAGCCGCGCGGCATGGGCATCACCCCGAGCGGTCGCTGGCTCGCCTGCGCCGGCGAGCTCTCGGCGCATCTGACGGTCTATGCCATCGACCCGGCGAGCGGGCGGCTGGAAGCGAAGACGCGCCACGCCACCGGCGCCGACCCGATCTGCGTCGAGATCATCGAACTGCCGGCGTAGCGCGTTGCAGCAAACGCTTCAATCCGGCAGATCGTCGACCGCCCACAGGCGCCACGACATCGGATAAGGCCAGGCCTCGCCCTTGCTCGCCCGGGTCGCGCCGATGAGGGGGAAGACGACGCAAAGCAAGGCGAGGATCATGAGCAGCGGAATCCCGATCACGAGGAAAGAGAGTAGCCAGAAGATGGTGCCGGCGATGAGCGCGGTGACGAGCCAGTTGGCGACGATGCGGCCGTGCCGGTCGATGCTCGCCGATTGGTCTTTCTTGAGCTGCCAGAGCACGATCGGAACGACAAAGCCGGCAAGCGGCAGCACGAAGCCGCACAGCTGCGACACGTGCAAGAGCACCGTCCAGGTTCTTTCGTCGCGCGCGGTCGCCGGCAGGGTCGTATCACGGTCGCCTTGCCTGAACTGCGCCGCCTTCGCGGCCTGATATTCGTCGTCGCTAAGCGCGCCGCTTTGGCGCAGCCGCTCGAGCTTCTCGATTTCGTCGGCGATGCTCATCGTCTTCTCCGTGAATCCTTATGGCCCGCCTCAGGCGACGCCGGCGCGGTGCGCCTGCTCGTCGGCCCAGTAACTCGAGCGCACCATCGGTCCGCAGGCGGCGCCGGTAAAGCCCATCTCGAGCGCGGCGGCCTGATACATCGCGAAAGTTTCGGGATGAACGTAGCGCAGCACCGGCAGGTGGTGCGCCGAAGGCGCGAGGTACTGGCCGATCGTCAGCATCTCGACGCCGTGCGCGCGCAGGTCGCGCAGGACCGCGAGGATCTCGTCGTCGGTCTCGCCGAGACCGACCATGAGGCCTGATTTGGTCGGTACCGCCGGGTAAGCGGCCTTGAACGAACACATGAAGGCGAGCGAATGCGCGTAATCGGCGCCGGGGCGGGCCTGCTTGTAGAGGCGCGGCACGGTCTCGAGGTTGTGGTTGAGGACGTCGGGCAGCGCCGCGCCAAAAAGCTCGATCGCGAGCTCGGCGCGGCCGCGGAAATCGGGAACGAGCGTCTCTATCGTCGTCGCCGGCGACTTCTCGCGCAGCGCCCGGATGACTTCGACGAAGTGCTGCGCCCCGCCGTCGCGCAGGTCGTCGCGATCGACGCTGGTGACGACGACATAGCGCAGCTTCAAGCGCGCCACCGTGTCGGCAAGGCTCGCGGGCTCGGCCGCGTCCGGCGGCAGCGGTTTGCCGTGGCCGACGTCGCAGAAGGGGCAGCGGCGCGTGCAGATGTCGCCGAGGATCATGAAAGTCGCGGTGCCGCGGCCGAAGCATTCGCCGATGTTCGGGCAGGCGGCTTCCTCGCACACCGTGTTGAGCTTCTGCTCGCGCAGCATCTTCTTGATTTCGCCGAAGCGGCCGATTTCGTTGCCGGCCTTGACGCGGATCCACGCAGGTTTTTTCAGCGCTTCAGCGGCATGCACGATCTTGATCGGGATGCGCGCCGTCTTCAGCTCGCCCCTCTCCTTGACGCCGGCGACCTTCGCCGGCGCCGCGCTGGCTTTCTCGTTCATCGTGTCCGGCGTCGTTTCGGGACTGTTCATGGCTGCTCCAGTTGGCGCTCAAGCTTTTCGACCAGGGTTGCGGCGACTTGTTGCGGCGAAGCCGCGACGCCAAGATCGCGCGTCTGCGTGACGCGCATCCCGGCGTAGCCGCAGGGATTGATCGCCGAGAAGGGTGTGAGGTCCATGTCGACGTTGAGCGCAAGGCCGTGATAGCAGCCTTTCTTGCGCACGCGCAGGCCGAGCGCCGCGATTTTCGCGGTGCCCCCTTCTGGGCATTCGACATAGACGCCGGGAGCGCCGGCGAGCCGGCTTGCCGCGACGCCCGCTGCGTCGAGGACATCGATCACCGCCTGCTCGATGCGGCGGACGAGCTCGCGCACGCCAAGGCCGCGCCGCGCGACGTCGAGCAGCGCATAGATAACGACCTGGCCGGGCCCGTGATAGGTGATCTGCCCGCCGCGGTCGGTGGCGACGAGCGCGATGCCGTTGTCGGCGAGCAGGTGTTCGCGCCGTCCGGCCTGCCCGAGGGTATAGACCGGCGGATGTTCGCAGACCCAGAGCTCGTCGGACGTGTCTTCGCTGCGCTCGGCGGTAAAGGCCTGCATGGCGCGCCAGGTCGTCAGGTAATCGACGCGGCCGAGCTCGCGCACGAGCGGCGGCGACAGTTGAACCACGCCCGCCGCCAAGGCCTTTCGGTTCGACTCCTCACTCCTCACGCCTGACTCCTCACGGGCTTTACAACACCACCTTGACGAGCGGATGGCTCGTAAGTTCGCGGTAAAGCGCGTCGAGCTGCGCCTGCGAAGTCGCCTGCACCGTGCACGTGAGGCCGACGTACTTGCCGCCGGCCGAGGCGCGCGTCTCGATCGTCGCAGCCTCGAAATCGGGCGCGTGGCGCAGGACGACTTCGACAATCGCCGGCGCCAGCGCGGCGTCGGCGATCCCCATGACCTTGATCGGGAAGGCGCAGGGGAAGCTGATCAGCGATTCAGGCATTCGGCCGTCGCATCACTTCGTCGCGGTAAGCGCAGTACCAGGCGTACATCTGCCGGCCGACCGGTCCGGGCTTGCCGCTGCCGACGGGTTTGCCGTCGAGCGTCGAGATCGGCAGCACTTCCTTCGTCGATGAAGTCATCCACAGCTCGTCGGCCGAGCGCAGCTCGGCTTCGCTGACCGGGCGGACTTCGCAGGGCGCGCCGTGCTGGGCGGCAAGCTCGAGGACGACGTCGTAGGTGATCCCGGGCAGGATCTGGTGGTCTTTCGGCGGCGTCAGGATGACGCCGTTCTTGACGACGAAAATGTTCGAGGCCGCGCCCTCGGTGAGGAAACCGTCGCGCAGCATGATCGTCTCGACGCAGCCGGCATCGACGGCGAGCTGGCGAATCAGGCAGTTGGCGAGCAGCGAGACGGTCTTCATGTCGCAGCGCGCCCAGCGGATGTCGGCAGCGGTGATACAGGCGATGCCGCTCTCGTGCTGCGCCGCGGAAGGATTGACCATCTTCGCGGTGAACACGAAAACGGTCGGTTTGACGACTTTCGGAAAGCCCTGGTCGCGCCGCACTGCCGCGCCTTCGCCGTCGGCGCCGCGCGTCACCTGCAGATAGACGGCCTGGTCGCCGTGCTCGGAGCTGGCGATGATGCGCAGGATGATCGCGCGCCATTCCTCGATCGTGTGCGGGTTGGCAAGACGGATGCCGTCGAGCGTGACCTGCAGGCGGCGCAGGTGCTCGTCCATGCGGAAAGGACAGCGCGAATACACCGGAATCACTTCATAAGCGCCGTCGCCAAAAAGAAAGCCGCGATCCATCGGCGACACTTTCGCTTCTTCGATCGGCAGATACTGTCCGTTGAGATACGCTGTCATTTTTTTCTCCCTGGTTGAGCCTCGTTGTTCCTTCTTGATCCTAGTTAAACCACAGACGCACCGAATCGATCATGCGGCCGAAAGCGCCCGCGACCGGAACGGCTTCGATGGCAGCGACCGGATATTCTCCGTAAGGCTTGCCGTCGATGCTGACTTTCATCGTCGCCACGACCTGGCCGGCGCCAACCGGCGCGATCAGGGGCTGCTGCGAAACCAGCTCGACCTTGAGCCGCGCCGCGTAACCCTTCGGAACGGCGAGGATGAAGTCGTTCGCAAAGCCCGCGTTCACGACGCTCTTCTCCCCCTTCCAGACTTTCAACGCCGACACGGTCTGGTTCTTCGCGTAGAGCTGCACGGCATCGTAGAACTGGAAGCCGAAGTTGAGGAGCTTTAACGATTCCTGCGCGCGCACGCCGTCGGAGGTGGTGCCGAGAACGATCGAGAGCAGCCGGCGCGGGCCGCGCTTGGCCGACGAGATCAGGCAGTAGCCGGCGGCTTCGGTATGCCCGGTCTTGACGCCGTCGACGGTGGGGTCGAGCCAGAGCAGGCGGTTGCGGTTGGGCTGCGTGATGTTGTTGTAGCGATACTCCTTCAGCGAGTAATACTTCGCGTAATCGTCGGGGAAGTCGCGTATGAGCGCCATCGCGAGCTTCGCGAGGTCGCGGGCGGTCGTGTAATGCTGAGGGTCGGGCATGCCCGTCGAATTCGTGAACTTGGTCGCCGTCAGGCCGAGGCGCTGGGCTTCCTGGTTCATCGCCTGCGCGAAGGCCTCCTCGCTGCCGGCGATCGCTTCGGCGAGCGCGACGCAGGCGTCGTTGCCCGATTGCACGACCATGCCCTTGATCAGGTCCTCGACCCTGACCTGGGTGCCGACCTGGATGAACATGCGCGAGCCTTGCGCTTTCCAGGCGCGCTGCGACACCGGCAGCGGCTGGTCGAGCTTGAGCGTGCCCTGCTTCAGGGCGGCAAAGGTAAGGTAGGCGGTCATCAGCTTGGTGAGCGATGCCGGCTCGAGTTTTTCGTCAGCGGCCTGCGCCGCGAGCTCCTGCCCGGAGCCGAATTCGACGAGCAGCCAGGATTTTGCCGCCAGCGCCGGCGGCGTCGGCAGTTGCTGCGCCGACGCCAAGGGCGGCAGAAGCAGGGCGAAAAACGAAAAGAGGAAGGCGAGGAAGTAAGACGGGGGCGAGATCTTGGGCATCGAAAGCAGGGCCGGCAAAGACTCGATTATAGCAAGCGCCGGCGGCCACTGCGGCAAGCGCGGCCGCGCATGATCGCCGACGCCCGGGTGCCGCTATTCATTCTGGATTTCAATTGAACCCTGTCAGCGCCAATCCGGTCGAAGGCAGCTATGGCCTGCACAATATCGTTGCAGGCCGTTTCACACCGGGATCGCTGAAATGACGCCATCTGGTCGCCCACTGACGCGCCCGCCGGCACGTGGCGGCCCGAGGGTTCGCCGATCGTAGGAGTTGCCCCGTGAAGCGCAAGGAGGACCCCGACACCCAAGAAGGCGAGGCAGGGCAACGCGATGACCCTGCCGCCGGCAAGGACACGCGTGCGTCAGGGCTATCTGCCGGCGCTGGCGATCCGGCATTGGCAGCGAACGGCGAGGAGCAGAAGGAATCGCTGCGGCAGACCCACGCCGCGCTTCAGGAAGAGCATCGCCGCTATGTCGACTTGTACCACCGCTCGCCGGTCGCCTACCTGACGCTGACCTGCGCGGGCACAATCACCGAGATCAACAAGGCCGGCAGCAAACTCCTGGGCGGTCCGGGCTGCAGCGTCCTGCGCAGGCCGCTCTCGGATTTCCTGGTCGCCGCCGATGCCTACCGCTGGCGCCAGTTCCTGGCAACGGTGATGCGCCGTGGCGGCAGCGAAAACGCCGAGTTTACGCTGGCGCTGGAGGGGCGAAAGGGCGTCGTCGTTCGCGTCGATTGCCTGCGCGTGAGGCACTGCAACCGGCGCATCGCCGCCTACGTCGCATTGACCGACGTCAGCGACCGGCGCCGCGCCGAAGCAAGCTTGCAGAAATCGGAGGCGCGCTATCGCAATATTTTCGATAACGCACGCAGCGGTATGGCCGTGACCGACTCCGATGCCCTGCATTTCATTGCGGCCAATGCTGCTTTTCTCGAATTGATCGCTTGCAGGCCCGAGCAATTGAACGATCTTGGCGTCGCCGACATCTTTCCCGCGGACGAGATGCCCAGAATCGCCGAGGGTTTCCTCAGCTTCGGCAGCGGTGGCAGTGCGACGCTCGAGAACACGCCGGTGCGCCGCCTCGACGGCAGCATTGTCCACGTCGAAATCAACGGCAGCCCTTTCATCGTATCCGGCAAGAAGTTGTTGCTGAGCGAATTTCGCGACGTCAGCGCACGCAAGCAAACAGAGGACGCATTGCGCGCGCAGGAAGCTTTTTTTCGCCTGATCACCGAAAACATCGGCGGCTTCATTGCCGTGCTCGACGGCGGGGGCCGCACGATCTACAGCAGTCCGTCGTACGCTCGCCTTTTGGGCGACCGCGACAGTGTCGGCGCCGACGCTTTTGCCGACATCCATCCTGACGACCGTGCGCGCGTCGGGCAGGCTTTGCGCGAAACGATCGCCTCCGGCGCCGGACAGAGCCTTGAGTACCGGTTCGTCCTCGCCGACGGCGGCGTGCGCCGGATGGAAGGGCGGACTGGCATCATCGGCGGTCGCGAGCGCACCGAGATACAGGTTGTCGTCATATCGAACGACGTGACCGAGCGCCGCGCGAGCGAGCTCGAAGTGCATGAGCTCGCCTTCCATGATTCGCTGACCCGGCTTCCCAATCGCCTGGCATTACTCGATCGCCTGCGCCAGGCGATCGCAGCGAGCAAGCGTGACGCGCACTACGGCGCGCTGATGTTTCTCGACCTCGACGATTTCAAGGCGGTCAATGACAGCCATGGACATGGGGCCGGCGACCAGCTGCTGGTTCAGGCGGGCGAACGCATCAGCCGGTGCGTGCGCGAGACCGACACGGCCGCCCGCTACGGCGGCGACGAGTTCGTCGTCCTGCTCGGTGTCCTCAGCAAGGACGGAGCGCAGTCCCGTGCACAGGCCAAGGGGGTTGCCCAGAAGATCAGGGACGTCTTCGCCGCCCGCTTCGGTTTCGATGTAGGCAGCGAGGCGGGATCGTCGGTGCGCGTCGAACATCGCTGTACAGCCAGCATCGGGGTAGTGCTCTTCTTCAAAGACGAGAGCTCCGAGGACGTGATCTTGCAGCGCGCCGACAGGGCGATGTATGAAGCCAAACAGCGGGGCCGCAACCACCTCGTTTTTCACGACGAGATCACACAAACCGCACGAAGCGCACGAAGCGCACAAATCGCACAGCCTGCGCCATCCGCCGCGCCCTTGCCCGGCACGGCGGCAAAGTCGATCGTCGCCAAGCCGCAGGCCGACCGGCCGCTACGCATCGCGCTCGTCGAGGACAACGCACGCGGCGCCGCCGCGCTCTCGCTGGCCTTGCGCCAGGCGGGACACGAAGTCGTACTCGGCGCCTCCTGTCCGGAGCTCCTGGACCGGCTCGAACAGCTGCCTCCCGACATTGTGGTTTCCGATTACTGGCTGTCCGAAGGCAAAACCGGTTTTGACGCCGTGGCGACGCTGAGGACGAGTTTCGGCCGCGAGGTCCCGGCGCTGATCATTACCGGCGACACCGATCCGTCGGTGATCGCGCTGATGTCGCGCGCCGGGATTCCGGTGCTGCACAAGCCCTTCGACATCGGCGCCCTGCGCACGAGAATCGCCGATCTGACGGCCGCGCGCAACGGTGACGTAAGCTGAGCGCGCCGCTGCACCGAGGCTGCCGAACACGCACATCAAGTTCAAGGCGCCGGGCCTTGCGGCCGCGGCGCCCTGAGCGCGCCTTAGGCGGGCCGGCGCGCTTGCGGCGAATGTGCCGCGCGGCGCTCGAACATCTGCTTCAAGAAAGCGCGCGCCTTTTCCTTCTGCTCGGGGTTGAGCGCATCGTAGACAGTGAGCCAGCGGTCGCGCGTCGCGGCATGCTGCTGTTCGCGCTCGGCGCGCAGCTCATCGCTCTTCTTGGCGAGCGCACGCAGGTCGGCGCCGGGCTGGCCCAGCGCCGCGACCATTTCCCCGTGCTGCTTGCGGAAGCGCTCGCGCATCGCGCTGTGCGCTTCGCGGGACGCGCTCGCGGCGTCCTTCCACAGCGCTTCCTGTTGCGCGTCGAGCTTGAGCTCGTCGTGCAGGCGCGCCATCGCGCGCAGGCCGCGCTCGCCGTGCTGCCCGCCCATGTGATGCCGATGCATATGGCCGCCCATCTGCTGCTGCGCCGTCGGCGCGCCGGTGGCAGGATCGCCCGGCGCGGCGTTGGCGCCGGCAGCGAGGCCGGCGGCGAGGAAGAGCGCGGCAAGAGTGTGGGACATTGCGCGGGGCACGGCGCGGGTCACTGCGAAGTTTTGGTTCATTGAAAAGCTCCTTTGGTCGATATGGAAAAGTCATGGAGCCGTGAAACGCTGCCCCCTTTGACGAGCCCATTGTCGGTGCCGACGCGTTGCAAACGATTTCGTGACGGCAAAAGAGCGTTGCAAAATGTTTCCGTGCGGCAACGGCGTGCGCAGCGCGGAATAGAATGGACCGTCTCTTGAGGTCATGGGCCCATGAAAAAAATCCTGCTCGTCGATGATGACGCCGAATTGCGCACGCTGCTCGCGAACTTCCTCGGCCGCCACGGCTTCGACACGCTGCTCCTTGTCGACACGCGCGAGCTCGACGCCTACCTTGACCGCTTCAATCCCGAGCTCGTCGTCCTCGACCTGATTCTGCCCGGCGAAGACGGTCTTGCCGCTTGCCGCCGCCTGCGCGGGCGCGGCGAAATGCTGCCGATCATCATGCTCACCGCGCGCGACGAGCCGGTCGATCGCGTCGTCGGCCTCGAACTTGGCGCCGACGATTACGTCGGCAAACCCTTCGACCCGCGCGAACTCGTCGCGCGCGTCGAAGCCGTCCTGCGCCGCGCCGGCGGCGCGCCGGTCGCGCCCGGACCGACGGCCGGCATCGTCCGCTTCGGCGACTGCGCGCTCGATCGCGGCACGCGCTCGCTGACGCGCGGCGGCCTCGCGAGCACGCTCTCGAGCGGCGAGTTTGCGCTGCTCGACGTGCTCATCGCCAACGCGCGCCGGCCGATGAAGCGCGAGCGCCTGCTCGAGCTCACCCGCGGCGACGAGAGCGAAGCCTTCGATCGCGCCATCGATGTCCAGATCCATCGCCTGCGCCGCCTCGTCGAAGCCGACCCGGCGCATCCGCGCTATTTGCAGACGGTCTGGGGCGTCGGCTACGTCTTCGTCCCCGACCATGCCGCCGTCACCGGGGACGAAGAGACGGGCGCGCAGCCACAACGAGAACCCGGAGCGCGCGCGTGAAACTGCTGCCCGATTCGCTCGCCGCGCGCACCGTCGTCCTCGTCGTCGCCGTCGTCGCGATCGCCGAAATCGCGACGCTCTCGCTGATCTTTCACCAGCGCAGCAGCGCGCACTGGCAGCAGACGACCCGCTTCATCGCCGGACAGGTAAAGCTCCTGCAAACGGTGCTGCCTGGGCTCGACGCCGAGGCGCGCCGGAGACTCGCCGCGCACGATCTCTCCGAACCCGGGCTGCAGCTGCACGCCGACGCCGAGGGCGTGCCGGCGCACGCCCCGCAATTCGCCTTTGCGCGGCGGCTTGCCGGCGACCTTGAAGTGCTGATCGGCGAACCGGCGCTTTTGCGCCATTCCGGCCGCGGTCGTCGCGACGGCCTGTGGATCGGCTTTGCCGCCGGCGGCGAGCGCTGGTGGCTGGTGCTGCCGCCGCCGCGCTTCGAAGCGCAGCCGCTGCCGCCCGAACTGTGGACCGGCCTTGCCGCCGCGCTCGCGGCGCTCGTTCTCGTCGCGGCGCTCTTCGTGCGCAGCATTAACGGCCCGCTCTCGCGGCTCGGCGCCGCTGTCGCGGTGACCGGTGAAGGCGGCGGAGGCGACGTGCGGGCGCTGCAAGCGGTCGCGCTCGAAGGGCCGAGCGAAGTGCGCCGCCTCGCCGAGCACCACAACACGATGCTCGCCAGGCTCGCCGCTGCCGACGCCGAGCGCCGGACGATGCTCGCAGGGCTCACGCACGACTTGCGCGCGCCGCTCGCGCGCCTGCGCGTGCGCCTGGCGCTGCTGGAAAGCGAGAGCGAACGCGCGGGGCTTGCGCGCGACGCCGAAGACATGGAGCGCATCATCGGCCAGTGCCTCGCTTTCCTGCACAGCGGCGCCGGCAAGGCGGCCTCGCTTGGCGCGCCGGCGCTGCCGCCGCCGCGGCTCGCCCTCGCCGACGCGGTGAGCGTCGAGGTGGCGCGGCAGCGCGAGCTCGGCCGGCCGCTCGCGATCAGCGTCAGCGCGGAGGCGGCCGCTTGCGAGGTCGCCTTGAGTCGTGGCGACCTGGCGCGCATCCTCGACAACCTCATCGACAACGCGCTGCAGTACGGTGAGCCGCCTTTCGAAGTGGCGCTCGCGGTCGAAACTGAGCAGACGCTGACGCTGCGCTTTTCCGACCACGGCCGCGGCATCGCCGAGGCCGACCGCGCCGGCGCGCTCGAGGCTTTCGTCCAGATCGAACCGGCGCGCGCCACCGGCGGCAGTTGCGGGCTCGGGCTGGCGATTGTTCGCGGCATCGTCGCCGGCTGCGGTGGTAAAATCCGACTCGCTGAAACGGCGGGCGGCGGACTTGAAGTCGTTCTCGATTTTCCGGTGCTCACCGACGCCGATCGTGGCTTGCAGACTGGGGAGGCGAAATGAGTCATAAACACCTGCACCTGCTCGAAGCGATTTACCACGAGCCTTTGAGCGCCAACATCCACTGGCGCGAGATCGAATCGCTGCTCACGCACCTGGGCGCTTCGATCGAGTCGGCGCACGGCGCGCGTTTTCGCATCGTCCTGAACCGCGTCGAAGTCTTCCTGCACCACCCGCACAACAGTTCAACGTGCAGCAAGCAGGAAATCAAGCAGATCCGCGAATTCCTCGCGCACGCCGGCGTCACCCTCTCTACCTACAGCAAAGCCTAGAGGCGAGCGCCTCAGGCGGCGCGCGCGCTCTGCCGGTGGTGCAGCCAGGCACAGGCCGAGCCCGTCAGCAGCAAGGCCGCCATGCCGCCGGCGAGGACGAAAGTCGAGCGCCACAGGGCCGGCGCGATGGCACCGGCGACGATGCCGTTGAAAATCGAATGCAGGAACATCTGGCACGAGGAGGCGAGCCCGCGCTGCGTCGGAAACGGGTCGAGCGCGAGCAGCGTCAGACAAGGCATCGCGAGCGACATGCCGAGCGTGTACAGCGGAATCGGCAGCACGCTCCACGGCAGCCCCGGCGGCAGAAAAGCGTTGAGCGCAAGATTGATGAGTGCGGCGCTGCCCATCACGATGTAACCGCGAGCGATCGTTTGCCACAACGAGAGCTTGCCGGCAAAGCGCCCGGAGAGCCAGGAGCCGGCCATCAGCCCGACCATCGCCGGCCCGAAGAGCCAGAGAAAACCGGTTTCGGGAAGGCCCAGGTGGCGCATCAGGAAGACCGGCGCCGACATCACGTAAAGGAAGAAAGCGCCGAAGTTGAACGCGAGCGCGCCGCAGGCGAAGAGAAAGGGCGGCGAAGTGAGCACCTGCCAGTAGCTGCGCGCAAGATAAGCCGGGTGCAGCGGCTGCCGGCGTGCAAGCGGCAGGGTCTCGGGCAGCAGGCGCCAGCACGCCGCCGCCAGCGCGATCGTCGCGATCACGAGAAAAACGAAAACCGAGCGCCAGCCGAACCAGAGCTGCAGGCGGCCGCCAATGAGCGGCGCGATCGCCGGCGCGATCGCGAACATCATCGTGATCTGCGACATCAGGCGATGCGCCGCCGGGCCGTCGAAGAGGTCGCGAACGATGGCGCGGCTGACGACGACGCCGGCGCCCGCCGAAATCCCCTGCAGCGCGCGCAGGATCCACAGGTGCTCGATGCGCGTCGCGAAGACGCAGCCGGCGCAGGCAAGGGCGAACAGCGCCAGGCTGACGAGGATGACGCGGCGCCGGCCGAAAGCGTCCGAAATCGCGCCGTGCCAGAGCGCCATCACGGCAAACGGGATGAGGTAGGCGGTCAGCGTCTGTTGCACTTGCACCGGGCTGGCGTTGAGGCTCGCGCCGATATCCAGGAAAGACGGCAGGTAGGTGTCGATCGAGAATGGCCCGAGCGCGCCGAGCGCGGCGAGCAGCAGCGCAATGCCGCGGGGCGGTTTCTTTTCGGTGAGCGGCAAGTCAGTCCTTTGCGAAGCGGCGATACTGCACGGCCTCGGCGAGATGGGGCGGCGCGATCGCTGCGCTGCCCGCGAGGTCGGCGATGCTGCGCGCGACCTTGAGCACGCGATGGTAAGCGCGCGCCGAAAGCTGCAGGCGGGCGAAGGCCTGCGCGAGCAACGCTGCGCCTGCGGCATCGGGCGCACAGAATGCGTCGATTTCCTTGCCGGCGAGGCGCGCGTTCGGCTTGCCCTGGCGATTTTCCTGCCGCTCGCGCGCGGCGACGACGCGCGCGCGGACGATCGCCGAGGCCTCGCCGTCAGGCGCCGCCTGCAGCGCCTCGGCCGGGACCGCCGGGACTTCGACCTGGAGGTCGATGCGGTCGATGAGCGGCCCCGAAATGCGGCCACGGTAACGAGCCACCTGATCGGGCGTGCAGCGGCAGCGGGCTTCGCCGAGGTAACCGCAAGGGCAGGGGTTCATCGCGGCGACGAACTGGAACTGTGCCGGGAAATCGGCGTGGCGGGCGGCGCGCGCGATGTGGATGACGCCGCTCTCGAGCGGCTCGCGCAGCGCTTCGAGGACGCGCCGGTCAAATTCGGGCAGTTCGTCAAGAAAGAGGACGCCCTCGTGCGCGAGCGAAATTTCGCCCGGGCGCGGCAGGCTGCCGCCGCCGACGAGCGCCGCCGGCGAGGCCGTATGATGCGGCGCGCGGTAAGCGCGGCGAGCGAAGCCCGCCGGATCGAACTCGCCGGCCAGCGAGAGCACGGCGGCCGAGGCCAGCGCCGCCTCCTGCGTCATCGGCGGCAGCAGGCCGGGAAGGCGCTGCGCCAGCATCGACTTGCCGGTGCCTGGCGGCCCCGCGAGCAGGATCGAGTGCGCGCCGGCCGCGGCAATCTCGATCGCCCGCTTGGCCTGCGCCTGGCCGCGCACTTCGGCGAGGTCGGGATAGTCGAGGCGCTCTTGCCCGTCACCCGCCTCGGTCACAACAGCCTTCTGGAGCTCGGCCTTTCCGTACAGGTGAGCGCACACTTCCAGCAGCGTGTTGGCGGCCAGGATGTTTTCCGTACCGGCCAGCGCAGCTTCACTGGCGCTCGCGCGCGGCAGGACAAAAGTGCGCGTGCTCGCGCGCGCCGCGAGCACCATCGCGAGCGCGCCGCGCACCGGCCGCAGCTCGCCCGAGAGCGAGAGCTCGCCGGCAAACTCGTAGGCGCCGAGCGCCTTGCCTGGAAGCTGGCCGGAAGCGGCGAGAATGCCGAGCGCGATCGGCAGGTCGAAGCGGCCCGATTCCTTGGGCAGGTCGGCGGGCGCGAGATTGACCGTGATGCGCTTGACGGGAAATTCGAATCCGGAGTTCTGCAGCGCGGCGCGAACGCGATCGCGCGCTTCCTTGACCTCGGTCTCGGGCAGGCCGACCAGCGTCACCCCCGGCAGACCGCCGGCAAGATGCACCTCGACGGCGATTTCGGGCGCGCCGAGGCCGTCGAGCCCGCGGCTGTGCACGATGGCGAGCGACATCGCGAGCTAGGACCTGCGCCGCAGGCGGCACGCGCGCCGCTCGAGCGTCGCGCTCACGGGGCGGCGCTGCTCTCGTCGTCGTCTTGAGCTTCGCGGCTCTCGAGTCGCGCGACGCGCGCTTCGAGCGCGGCGAGCTTTTCGCGCGTGCGCAGGAGGACCTGCGCCTGGATGTCGAACTCCTCACGCGGCACGAGGTCGAGGCGCGCGAAGAGCGTCGAGAGCAGCGCGCGCGCGTTCTTCTCGATGTCGGCCGCCGGACTCGCCGCGATCATCGCGCTTAAGCGCGCGGCGATTTCATCAAACATCTTGGGATCGATCATGGCCGGCCTTTCAGCGGAAATGTCGTGCGATTTTAGCATGGCGCCGGCCTCGCTCCGCCCGGCACCCGCTTGGTGCGAGCCTCGCCTGCGATGCGCCACGACCGTGCGCGGAGCCGCCCGCCTGTCTCGATCGCTATCGCAAGTATCTGATTTTACTGCGTCTTATCAGATGGCATGGCAAATGCTTTAGGACTGGGGCGAAATTCAATCCTGATCACCTTGAAGGAGTAAAGCCATGAAGAAGACCCTCATCTGCACCCTCTTGCTCGCCGGCTTCGCCGGCGCGAGCTTCGCGCAAACCCCCGCGCCCGCCGCGGAAGCCCCGGCGGCGGCGCCCCTGACCGGAAACCTCAGCCTCGTCTCGAGCTACCGTTTCCGCGGCATTGACCAGACCTTCGGCAAGCCGGCGCTGCAAGGCGGCGTCGACTACGCGCACTCGAGCGGCCTTTACGTCGGCAACTGGAACTCGAACGTGAGTTCGGGCGCAGGCTTCCCCGACGGCAACCTCGAAATGGATTTCTACGGCGGCTACAAGGCGAGCTTCGGCGATTTTGGCCTCGACGTCGGCGCCATCTACTATTACTACCCGGGTTCGGAAGCCGCGGTGCTCGGCCCGCGCGCAAGTTCGGGCGCGGTCAGCAACAAGGAAGTCTATATCGGCGGCTCGTGGAAGTTCCTCTCGGTCAAGTACTCGTACAGCCTCGACGATTATTTCTCGCTGCGCGGCAACGGCAGCAACCTTGGCGACAGCACCAAGGGATCGAGCTATCTCGAGGCCAACGCCAGCTATGACCTCGGCGATGGCTGGACCGCCGTCGGCCACGTCGGCACGCTCAAGTTCAAGAACGTCCATGACGGCGATTACACCGACTGGAAACTCGGCGTCACCAAGGACCTCTCGGGCTGGGTTGTCGGCCTCGCCTACGTCGACACGAACGCCAAGGGCAGCTGCAGCAAGGCCCAGCCGTACTGCTTCACGAACTCGAACTCGGAAGCCGCCGACGGCGTCACCAATAACCTCGGGTCGCACACCAAGGACGCCGGTCGCGGCATCGCCGTTCTTTCGGTCAGTCGGTCTTTCTGAAAACGCCCGGGCGAGGCTGGAACAGCCTCGCCGCAAAGGACAAGGAGCTGTCATGAAAATGGTTACTGCAATCATCAAGCCGTTCAAGCTTGACGAAGTCCGCGAAACGCTCTCCGCCATCGGCGTGCAGGGAATCACGGTGACCGAGGTCAAGGGTTTCGGCCGGCAGAAAGGCCATACCGAGCTCTATCGCGGCGCCGAGTACGTCGTCGACTTCCTGCCCAAGGTCAAGATCGACGCGGCGATTTCCGACTCGATGGTCGATCAGGTGATCGAAGCGATCGAGAAATCGGCCGGTACCGGAAAAATTGGCGACGGCAAGATTTTCGTCTTCGATGTCGAGCAAGTCATCCGCATCCGCACCGGCGAAA
>CAZALA010000029.1:0-28519 GCA_964485725.1 uncultured Propionivibrio sp.
CTACGTGGCGCCGACGCACCAGGGCACGCGGCAGCTGGTCTACGGCGCGAACAACTGGAACACGACGGTGATCGGCACGACCCCCTCCTACCTCGACGCGCGTGCGTGGACCATCGTCAGCGGGCACGCCTTCGGCGATTCGGACGTGCGCTCGGCGACGCGCGTCGCGCTGATCGGCAAGACCGCCGTCGACAACCTCTTCGCCGCCGGCGAAGACCCGATCGGCAAGACGATCCGCATCCGGCAAACGCCTTTTGTGATCATCGGCACGCTCGCAGCGAAAGGCCAGAATCTCGACGGGCGCGACCAGGACGACACAATCATCGTTCCGCTCACGACCGCGCAGCGCAAGGTTTTCGGCGTTCCCTTCGCAGGCTCGGTGCGAACGATCATGGTGCAGGCAAGCTCGCTCGCGGCGATGCCCGCGGTCGAAAAATCGGTAACCGCACTGCTGCGCCAGCGCCATCGGCTGCGCGATGACGCCGAGGACGACTTCTACATCCGCAATCTTGCCGCGGCCGCCGATTCGGCCGCGCAGACGACGCGCGTCATGTCGCTCCTGCTCGGCGCGATCGCTTCGGTGTCATTGCTCGTCGGCGGCATCGGCATCATGAACATCATGCTCGTCTCGGTCACCGAACGCACGCGCGAAATCGGCATCCGCATGGCGATCGGCGCACGCCAGAAAGACATCCTGATGCAATTCCTGCTCGAGGCGATCATGATCTCGATCACCGGCTGTCTGATCGGCCTTTGCCTCGGCGTCGGTGGCGCGCTCGTCACCAACGCAATCACCGACATGGTGATCGTCATTTCGGGCGGCTCGGTCCTCGTCGCTTTCGCCGTCGCTGCCGGCGTCGGCGTTTTCTTTGGTTTCTATCCCGCGAAGAAAGCGGCGGCCCTCGACCCCATCGAAGCGCTGCGCTATCAGTGAGTCGCAGATACCCCTCGTCCAACGTTTCCTGAAAGCCCCCGATGCCCGTCTACAGTCTTGGTCCGCTCAGCCCGCAAATCCATGAGCAAAGCTGGATCGCGCCCAACGCCGTCGTCATCGGCCAGGTCGCCCTCGCGAAGAACGCGTCGCTGTGGTGGAACGTCACCGCGCGCGGCGATCGCGACTGGATCAGGATAGGCGAAAATAGCAACGTGCAGGACGGCAGCGTGCTGCACATGAACGCCGGCATCCCGCTCGTCGTCGGCCGCGAAGTGACGGTCGGCCATCAAGTCGTGCTGCACGGCTGCACGATCGGCGACCGTTGCCTGATCGGCATGGGGGCGGTGATCCTGACCGGCGCCAAGATCGGCGACGACTCGATTGTCGGCGCGCATACGCTCGTTCCCGAAGGCAAGGTCTTTCCCGAGCGCTCGCTGATCCTCGGCAGCCCCGGCAAGCTCGTTCGCGAGCTTACCGACGAAGAGGTCGCCAAGCTTCCCGGCAGCGCCGAGCGCTACGTCAAGAACTGGCAGCGTTATCGCGACGAGTTAAGCGAGCATCCGGTTTAAGGCGCAACACCGTCTCATCCGAGAACGCCCCAGCCGTCGATGACGAGCTGCTTGAAACCGAAGAAGTTGCGGACGCGGACGACGAGTGCGCTGTCCTCGGGCAGGCTGCCGGGAACGTAGACTTCGACGCCCTGTATCGTCTGCCTGGTGTAGGCGGCGGGGTCGCGCGGTTCGCCGAAGCCGACCGAAGGACATTCGGTCATGTCGAAGCAGCAAGACCTCACGGGGTGCGGGATGCCAATGAGAAGCGGGGCCTTCTTCGTGGCGATGAGTGCCAGCGCGTCTTCCGAGATGGTGAGCATGATCCGTCTTTCGTCGAGGTAGGCCTAACTCTAGCGACTGCGCGGAGGCTTGTCCATTGCCTCCATTGCCGAGGCGCAGGCGTCAGCACAGTCCGTTACGCAAGCGCTAATGAAGTGCCACAGACGCGGGCGCGCAGGGCCCTCTATGATGCATTCGTTGCTTCAGCATCCCCCGCTGGCAATGTTTGACCCTCCCTGACCCATCGCCATGATGGGACTTTGATCCCACGCCCCAGGGCGTGGGATTTTTTTTATTCTTGAGTCAACCCCGCCTTCAGCCTGGCTTGGTGTTTGGACGCGTGCTTCCTATAATCATCACGGGCCCCGACCCGGGGCCGACAGGGGCACACATGGTCAAACTCGAACTCAGAATCCCGCCCGTTGCGCTCTTCATCCTCGTTGCCGTCGCGATGCGGGCGCTCTCCGGTATCCTGCCCGCGCTCTCGTTTGCTTTTCCGGGAAAGAGCATCGTCGGCGCCGCGCTCGCGATCGCCGGCGTGCTCGTCGCCGCCGCCGGTCTCTTCGCTTTCAGGCGTGCGCAAACGACCTTCGACCCGACGCGGCCCGAGCGTGCCTCAGCGCTCGTTGCGCGCGGCGTTTATCGCTTCAGTCGCAACCCGATGTACCTCGGCATCCTGCTCGTGCTCCTCGGCTGGGCGGTACAGCTCGCCAACGTGCTGGCGTTTCTCGGCCTGCCGGTTTTCGTCGCCTACCTTGACCGCTTTCAGATCGCTCCCGAGGAACGCGCCTTGCGCGCAAAATTCGGCGCGGCTTTTGCCGCCTACGAAAAATCGGTTCGCCGCTGGCTGTAAGCGCCGATCAGGCGGAGCGAACGAGCATCGCGGCGACGAGCGCGACAATCGTCAAAACCGGGACGATGAGCAGGGCGAAACCGCGCCACAACCAGTCGGCCTTGCTCGAGACCATCCAGGCGCAGGCAAGATAAAGCGCGCTCGGAACCAGGAGGATGTTGGCAAAACCGACGAGGTCGTTGCTCACGAAGCTGCGCCAGATGCCGTGAGCGAGCACGAAGAGGCAAAAGGCGCGGAGGAACCTGCCCCAGGTGGCGGGCACTTTGACCGCCCAGCGCACGGCCCCGGCGACCGGCAGCGCCATCAGGAAGAGGACCGTCCCCATGCCGATCCCCTGAAAGAAATCGTAGAGGACGCCTTCAAAGCTTGCGAAGCTTGCAAACGCTTCAACCATTTCCCCGCTCTCCCGCAGCTGTTCTTGTGCTTGCGCCCGGCGCTCGCCGGCGAAGAAGCGCCGGTTCGCCATTCTACGTCAGCCGTGCGGGCGCATCCATCGCCGCGAGCGCGTGCGGGAAGGAGCCGGCGGCGCTGCCAAAGGCGTGGCCGATGAGCTTTCAGCCGCCGCGATTTTCCCCGACAATGTCCTTCCCCACTATCGGCCCCGCCCGGCGGCCGCACTCGAAGGCGATAGAGGCATGAATTTTCTCGCGCATTCCGTGCTCGCCGGCGAGCGCGAAACGGATCGCATCGGCGGCGTCATCGGCGACTTCGTCAAGGGTTACCTGCCGGCCGGACTGTCGCCGGCGCTCGCTTCGGGCGTCGCGCTGCACCGGGCGATCGACCACTACGCCGAAAGCCACCCGGCTTTTTGCGCCAGCCGGGCACGCGTCAGTCGCGAGCGGCGGCGCCTGAGCGGCGTTCTCGTCGATCTCTTTTACGACCACCTGCTCGCACGTGACTGGCCCGCGCACGCGAGCTCGACGCTCGAAACGCACGCGCTCGCCCTGTACGCCGAACTCGCCGACCCTGCCCTGCAGCTGCCTGAGAAAGCTCGCGCGGTCACCGAGCGCATGCGATGCAACGACTGGCTGTGCTCGTATCGGGACGTGGGCGCGGTCGGACTTGCCATCGACCGCATGGCGCTGCATCGCTTGCGCCGGCCGAACGCGCTCGCCGGCGGCATCGACGAATTTCTCGCGGATGCCGACGGCTTCGCCCGCGACTTCAAGGCGTTCTTTCCCGACGCCCTCGCTTTCGCCGCGGCCTGGCGGGCGCGGCGCGAAGGCGTCGGCGAAAACTGCCGACGCGATTGATCGCGAACAAAAGCGTCACTGCAGTTTGCGCGCCAGCGCGTGTATGCTTTCGCGATGTGCTCGAACTACCTGCCCGTCCCCCTCGACGCGCTGACGCGCTGGGACTACGAACTGCCGGACTTTGGCTACGGCGAAACCTATCCGGGCCTGGTTGCGCCTTTCCTTTCCAACGCCGTCCCCGAGCGCTGGCTTCCCGGCACTTTCGGTCTGATGCCGCATTGGGCGAAACCGACGCTCTATCGCAGCACGTATAACGCACGCAGCGAGTCGGTCGCGGAAAAGGCAAGTTACCGCAAGGCCTGGAGCCAACTGCAGCTCGCCGTCATCCCGGTCGCCGCCTTCTACGAGCCGAACTACGAAAGCGGCCGCGCGGTGCGCTGGCGCATCGAGCGCGTCGATGGCGCGCCCTTCGGCGTCGCCGGCATCTGGGAACGTCGCTTCGCCGGGGAAGCAGCGGTCGACTGGAGCTTCTCGATGCTCACCGTGAACGCCGACGAACATCCGCTGATGCGGCGCTTCCATCGACCCGGGAGCGAAAAGCGCAGCCTCGTCATCCTGCCCGACGACGCCTGGAAGCCGTGGCTCGCCGCCCGTGACGGCGCCGAGGCGCAAAGCTTCCTCCAGCCCTTCGACCCCGCAGCGATGCGCGCCGCGCCCGAAGCAAAGGACAAGACGCCGCCCAGCCTGCCACTCGACCTCGGTCAATGAGTGACCAAGCGCCCGTCCGTCGAAGACAGAACATAGGGTGCAATAGCGAATGCGTATTGCACCGGAACCGTATTGCACCGATCCCGCATGCTAGCAGCCCGTCTTTCGCCATTTCCATGATGCAGACATCGGCGGCTTGGTTCATGATGTTCATTTTTTGTCGCAAAGAGCGCGACTCGCTGGCTCGCGAGGCCGCCCTTTTGTTAACATAGGCTTCTTCGCAGCTGAAAACACGAATTCAGGCATCAACGACAATGCATCGCGCTTTGCTCGAGACGACAGACGAATCTTGCGCGGCTGGCCTCAGCCGGCCGCCGCAGACAGGGAGATCAACCATGATGCACAGGATGCACAGGACCCGACGTGCCTTGTTCGCAGCAGCCGCCGCCACGGCTCTCGTCTTCGTGGCGCCGCCGGCGCTTGCCGCCGACGCGATCAAGATCGGGCTCGTTGCCGCGCTCTCGGGACAATCTGCGCTCTCCGGCGAGGCCATCACCCGCGGCCTCACCATCGCCATCGAAGAAATCAACGCCGGCGGCGGCCTCCTCGGCGGGCGCAAGCTTCAACTCGTGCGCCGCGACGACGAAGCCAACCCGACGAAAGGGGTCACCGCGGCGCGCGAGCTGATCTACAGGGAGAAGGTCGCGGTGCTGTTCGGCGGCCTCGATACGCCGGTGTCGGTCGCCATCGTCCGCCTCTCGAACCAGGAAAAAGTGCCCTTCATGGGGCCGTGGGCTGCCGGCACCGCGATCACGCAGAACGGCGCCAACCCCAATTACGCCTTCCGCGTCTCGGCCGTCGACGAAATCGTCGACAAGGCCATCGTGAGCTACGCGCAAAAGACGTACAAGACGACCAAGCCCGGAATGATCCTCGTCAACAACGCCTGGGGCGAATCGAACGAAAAAGGCCTGCGCGCCGCGCTCGCCGCCAAGGGCATGCAGCCGGCCGGCGTCGAGAAAATCGAGGCCAACGACGTCGATGTCGTCGCCCAGCTCACTCGCCTCAAGATGGCCGGCGCCGACGTGCTTTTCCTCGTCGGCAACGTCGGCCCCGCGGCGCAGGTCGTCAAATCGCTCGACCGCATGGGCTGGAAAGTCCCGGTCGTCTCGCACTGGGGGCCTGCCGGCGGGCGCTTCACCGAGCTCGCCGGGCCGAGCGCGACCAATGTTCACCTCGTCCAGACCTACAGTTTCTTCGGCAAGCAGTCGCCGGTCGGCGAAAAAGTGATCAAGGCCCTGAAAGCCAGGTATCCCGACATCAAGGGCGCCGAAGACATCACCCCGGCGGTCGGCGTCGCCAACGCCTACGACGCGCTGCACCTGGCGGCGCTCGCCATCGCCAAGGCCGGATCGACCGACGGCGAAGCCGTGCGCCAGGGCTTTTACAAGATCGATCGCCACGAAGGCCTGATCAAGACCTACGTAAAGCCCTTCACGCCCGAAATGCACGACGCGCTCGGCGAGAACGACTACATCTGGGCGCACTTCGTCGACCACCGCATCGTTCCGGTCGCGCCGGCCAACTGACGGAGCGATGACCTGACGAACTCAAGCCGGCGCATGAGCGCACGCCCGCCGCTGGCGGTCCGGCGCGATCGCTGCCCCCAGGGACGACCTCGATGCTCCTCGTTTCCGCGCTGATCAGCGGCCTTGGCCTGGGCAGCATGTACGGGCTGATCGCGCTCGGCTTCCACGTCACCTACGCGGTCTCGGGGACGGTCAATTTCGCCCAGGGCAGCACGATGATGCTCGGTGCCGTGCTGATGTTCGCCTTTGCCCAGACGCTCGCGCTGCCGGGGAGCCTCGCGCTCTTTCTGGCGCTCGCCGCCTGCGCGGCCTACGGCCTCATCGTCGAAGCCCTCGCCGTCCGCCCCTTCGTCAAGCGCGGATCGGACGCCTGGCTGATGGCGACCGTCGCGATGGGCATCGTTCTTGATAACCTCGTCATGTTCACTTTCGGCAAGGAACCGCGCAGCCTGGCTTCCAGCCTCGCGCAGTCGCCGCTCGAAATCGGCGGCGTCGGCCTCGGCGTCTATCCGCTGCAGCTCCTGATTCCGCTCGTCGGCCTCTGCCTTGCCGGGACGCTGCACCTGGTTTCGCGGCGAACGCGCTGGGGAACGGCGATGCTCGCCGTCGTCCAGAACCGCGATGCGGCGCGGCTGATGGGAATTCCCGTGCGCCGCGTCGTCGCCGGCGCCTACGCGCTGTCGGCGGTCTTCGCCGGCGTCGCCGGCACGCTGATCGCCCCGCTCGTCACGGTGCACGCCGACATGGGCACGCTCTTCGGCCTGAAGGCCTTTGCCGTTGCCATCCTGGGCGGCATCGCGAGCGCCTGGGGCGTCGTTCTCGCGGGCCTCATCTTCGGCGTCGTCGAAACGCTGATCACCGCGACGCTGGGCTCGGGCTATACGCAGATCATCAGCTTCTCGCTCGTCATCGTCGCGCTCGCGCTTTTTCCCAACGGCCTGCTCGGCCGCCAGCAGGCGCGCAAGGTATGAGCGCCGCCAGAGCAGAGGCGCCGCAAGCCGCCAAGGCCGAGGCGGCCGACGAAGCGGCGGCCCTGCCCGGCCCTGCCCCGGGCCGCCTGACCGCCTTGCATCTTGCCGTCGGCGCGATCGTCCTCGCCGGCGCGTTGATCCTCGCCGCAACGCTCAACAATTACTACGTTTTCGTCATCGCCAACGTCGCGATCCTCGCCATCGCCGGCATCGGCATGAACCTTCTGATCGGACTCTCCGGGCAAGTCTCCTTCGGCCACGTCGGTTTCTACGCGCTCGGCGCCTACGTCGTCGCCATCGTCACGACGCGCACGCCGCTCGGCTTCTGGGCCGCGTGGCCGCTCGCCGGCGCGCTTTGCGCAGGGCTCGGCGTGCTGCTCGCGCTGCCGGCGCTGCGCGTCAAGGGTCCTTATCTGGCGATGGTGACAATCGCTTTCGGCTTCATCGTCGAGCATGCGATCGTCGAAGCGGGAACGCTCACCGGCGGCCAGAACGGCATCATGGACATCGCCGCTCCGGCCTTCGGCGCGCTCGTCAGGGGCGAGCGCGCGGTCG
This sequence comes from uncultured Propionivibrio sp., assembly GCA_964485725.1. Taxonomy (GTDB): domain Bacteria; phylum Pseudomonadota; class Gammaproteobacteria; order Burkholderiales; family Rhodocyclaceae; genus Propionivibrio. Next base: position 7,634 of record CAZALA010000029.1, read on the forward strand.
CGATGATCGCGCTCGCGGCCGCGGCGCTCGCCCTCTTCGCCTATGCGCTGATCGCGCGTGGCAACTGGGGCGCCGCAATGCGCGCGGTGCGCGACAGTGAAGTTGCGGCCGAATCGATCGGTCTGAATCCGCTCACCGTCAAGACCATGAGCTTCATGATCTCGGCCCTGCTCGCGGGGCTCGCCGGCGGACTCTACGCGCCGCTCTCGGGTTTTGTCACGCCGAGCAGCTTCGGCTTCATCCAGTCGATCCTCTTCGTCCTTGTCGTCATGATCGGCGGCGCCGGCAGTATGCTCGGACCGCTCGTCGGCGCGCTCATCGTCGGTGTCCTGCCCGAACTGCTGGCTCGCCTCGAAGACCTGCGCCTGCTGATCTTCGGCGTCCTCCTCCTGATCGTCCTGTGGTCGGCGCCGAACGGCGTCGTCGGCCTCTTCGCGCAGGCCGCGCAGCGCTTTCTGAGAAGCGCGGGCCGGGAGAGCGCCGCGAGCGCGCTCGCACCGCCGGCGCCGAGGCAGCCGCAGACCGAGCCGCCTGCCCTCCTTGATCCGCGAGCGCGACGAAAACTCAGCGCCGAGGGCCTTTCGATGCAGTTTGGCGGCGTGCGCGCCGTCAGCGAGTTCAGCATGATCGTGGCACCGGCCAGGATCACGAGCCTGATCGGCCCCAACGGTGCCGGCAAGAGCACGGTGATCAACATGCTCGGCGGTTTCTATGCGCCGAGCGCCGGACGCATCTTCATCGACGCTGTCGAGTTGCAGGGAAAGCCCGCCTTCGCCATCGCGCGCACCGGAGTAGCGCGCAGCTATCAGACTTCGCAACTCTTCGAAAGCCTCTCCGCGCTCGAGAACGTCGGCCTCGCTCTGCCGCGCGGGCGCTTGGGCACGCTCTTTGGCGACGCCGCGCTGCGCTCGCCCGCGGCCCGCTTGCGCGCGGCGCGCCTGCTGCGCTGGTGCGGCTTTTCCGGCCAACTGCAGCAGCGCGCAAGCGCGCTCGCGCACGTCGACCGACGCCTCGTCGAGATTGCGCGCGCGCTCGCCTCAGACCCGGAGGTGCTGCTCCTCGACGAACCGGCGGCGGGGCTTGCGCATGAGGACAAGGACCGCGTCGCCGCGCTCTTGCGGCGCATCGCCGACGCCGGCATCGGCGTCGTCCTCGTCGAGCACGACATGGCGCTCGTCATGGAAGTTTCCGACCAGGTGATCGGCATCGACGCGGGGGCGTTTCTGGCAAGCGGCACGCCGGCAGAGATCCAGGACAAGCCCGAAGTCAGAACAGCCTATCTTGGCGAAATGGCAACGCGTGCGACGCAGGCGGCAGGGGCGCCAGCGGCGCCCTCAGCGACCCCCGCCAAGGCAGCGGGCCTGGAGCCCGTCGCTGCCGCGCCCGGCCTCACCGTCAGCGGGCTTAGCACCGGATACGGCGCGGCGCCGGTCCTGCGCAGCGTCGATCTTGCCGTGCCGGGCGGGCGCACGGTCGCCCTGCTCGGCGCCAACGGCGCCGGAAAAACGACGCTGATGCGCAGCCTGATCGCGCTGCACCGACCCATCGCCGGCAGCATCAGGCTCGCTGGTGAAGAAATCTCCACGCTGCCGACCGAGGCCATCGTCGGCCGTGGGCTCGTTCTTGTTCCCGAGGGCCGGCAAGTCTTTCCCGAACTGAGCGTGCACGACAACCTGCGTCTCGGGGCTTTCCTCGACCCCGGGCAGCGAGCCCGTCGCCTTGAGGCGATGCTCGAGCGCTTCCCGCGCCTGCGCGAGCGCCTGCAGCAGCGCGCCGGGCTGCTTTCCGGCGGCGAGCAGCAGATGCTCGCGATCGCGCGCGCGCTGATGGCGAGCCCGCGCGTCCTCATTCTCGACGAGCCCTCGCTCGGTCTGGCGCCCAAAATCATCGCCGAGTTGTTCGACGCGCTGCGCCGCCTGCGCGACGACGGCATGACGCTCGTCGTCGTCGACCAGATGGCGGGGCTCGCGCTCTCGCTCGCCGACGCGGCTTACGTCCTTGAAAGCGGACGCGTCGTCGCGCAAGGCAGCGCCGCCGAGATTGCCGGCGATCCGGCGCTCGCGCAAGCCTACCTCGGCGCGCTGACGCCGCCCTCGTGATCAGGCTGCTTTAAAGACAACATCCACCGCAAAGACGCAAAGTTGCAAAGGAATCGCAAAGACTGCCTTTGCGTACACTCTGCGCCTTCGCGCCTTTGCGGTGGGTGTTCAAAATTGCCGAGGCTTCAAAGACGGCGCTTTACGCGGATTCGACGGCGACGTCGAAGCGCTTGCCGGCGACCGAGACGCGATAATTGCGCACGCCTTTCGCGTCCGCGCGCGCCGCTGGCACTGTTGCGGACGATGGCGGGACGACCTGCGCCGGGGCAGGGGCAGACGCAGCGGCAGGAGCCGGTGCGGCGGCCTTTTCGGCCGCCTTGGCCGCATCCTTCTTCGGCACCGAGACCTTGAAGTTGCCTTTGAGAAAATCGAGTCCCTTGTTGCCGCCCTTGGTCGCGAGCGCGCCAATGATGAAAATGTTTTCGTCGGTGACGGGCAGCGCGTTTTCTTCGAGCAGCTTCTTCGCTTTCGGAATGCCGGGCTCGAGCGCCTTGATCGGGTCGCCGGTGAACACCGGCTTCTTCATCTGCTCGGAAGCGATCCTGACGATCTCGGGGTCCGGCGGCACCGGTGTCTTGCCGTAGTAGCCAAGCACCATGTTGCCGTAACCTTCGGTCATCTTCTTCCACGGCCCGATGATGACGTTGGCGTAGGCCTGCTGGAAGTAGAACTGCGAGACCGGCGTTACCGAGGTGCCGAAACCGCCACGCGCGACGCATTCGGCCATCGCCTTGATGACTTCGGGATAGCGGTGGAAAGTCTTCGCCTCACGCATCATCAGCGTGTTGGCGGTGAGCGCGCCGCCCGGCATCGGGCTGAAGATGACGTCGCAGTCGATGCCGAGCGCCTCGGGCGGGAACTCGTAATCCTTGAGGCATTCCTTGGCAACGGCGTTGGCGGCCATGATCTTGTCGACGTCGATGTCGAGGTCGTAGTCGGTGCCCTTGAGCGCATGCCAGAGCGCCAGCAGGTCAGGCTGCGCGGTGCCGCCCGAGAGCGGCGCGCGGCCGACGCAGACGCCGTCGCAGCCGGCTTCGATCGCGGCGAGATATTGCGAGATGCCGTTGCTGCACGTCTCGTGCGTGTGCATGCGCAACTCGACCTTGTCACCGAGCAGGGCTCTCGCCTGCTTGAAGGTCTCATGCACCTTGCGCGGATTCGAAGTGCCCGAAGCGTCCTTGAAGCAGACACTCGAGAAGGGCACGCCGGCGTCGAGGATCTGGCGCAGCGTATCGGCGTAAAACTGTGCATCGTGCGCGCCCGAGCAGCCGCGCGGCAGCTCCATCATGGTCACGACGACCTCGTGCTCGAGCCCGGCATCGACGATGCACTGACCCGAGTAGATGAGGTTATTGACGTCGTTCAGGGCGTCGAAATTGCGGATGCGCGTCATCCCGTGCTTCTTGAACATCTTCGCGTGCAGGTCGATCATGTCGGCCGGCTGCTGCTCGAGCGCGACGACGTTGATGCCGCGCGCCAGCGTCTGCAGGCGGATGTCCGGACCGACCGCCTGGCGGAAGGCGTCCATCATGTCGAAGGCCGATTCGCCGCAGTAAAGGAAAGGTGACTGGAAGCGCGCGCCGCCGCCGGCTTCAAAGTGCGTGATCCCGGCGGCGACCGCCGCTTCGACGGCGGGAATGAAATCACGGGTCAATACTCGGGCACCGAAAACAGACTGAAAACCGTCGCGGAAGCTGGTGTCCTGGAAAAGAATGCGCTTGCTCATCTGGCCCTCGGCGAAAATGGATAGCGAGCCTCGTCGACCGACGCGCCGCTCGAGGCCAGCCTGCGCTGACGGCGGCGCTTGCGGCAAAACCGGAGCACGAGGCGACGCGTCATCATTCCACAAAAGTGTCCGGGCGGCCACCGCGGCGTGCGCAGCCTGCCGCGGCGGATGGTTTGCCTGCTCAGCCTTCAGCGGAGCCGCCGCGCTCCTGCCAGGACTTGAGCTTCCACGCCGCCGGTGCGCTCGCGCCAACGCTCGCGCCGACCGCCCAGAAGACGCTGGCGACGCCGATGACGCTGCCGAGGACGCCGAACGCGAGCGGCGCCAGGATGCTTGAGACATTGACCGACATCAGGCGCAGGCCGAGCGCTTCGCCGTGGCGGTGCGGCGGCGTGATCGAGTGCAGCGCGCTCATGATCATCGGCTGCACCGAGCCGAGCGAGAAGCCGAGCAGCACCGAGCAGATCCCCATCGCGAGCGGCGACTGAAGCAGCGGATAGACGCCGTAGAGCAGTGCGGTGGCAATCATCGCCGTGGTGATCACCGCCCCCTCCTGCAGGCGCGCTGCGATCATCGGCGTCAGCATGCGGACCACGGTGGCCGCGACGGCGAAGCTGCCGAGGATTGTGCCGATGACCGAAGCGCTGAGGCCCCGCTCGTGCCCGAGCAGCGGCAGGACGAAGGTGTGCACGTCCCAGCACGAAGTCAGCACCCAGCTCACGAGCATCAGGCGCCGCATGCGCGGATCGGCAAGCAGCGACCATGAACTGCCGGCTTCGCGCTCGGCGCCTCTTTCGGGGGTCGCCGCTGGCGGCGTCGCGGGCAGGAAGAGCCACGCGGCCAGGGCGAGTACCGCCATCGCCGCGAAACAGGCGCGAAATCCGGCGTAGTCGATGACGAGGCCGGCCAGAAAGGGGCCAACGAAATTGGCAATCGCCGGGGCGATCGCGATCCAGGCGAAGACCTGCTTGAGCTGCGTCGGCGTACTCGCCATCCGCGCGGCATGCCGTTGCAGCGTGATCACCGTGGTGCCGATCGCGGCCCCGGTTAACAGGGCCGTCGCGAACAGCATCGGAAAGCTTGGCCAGAGCGCCGGCAAGAGGGCGCCCAGCACAGAAGCGGCGATGCAAAGCATGATCGGCCGCTTGAGGTCGTGGCGGTCCGCGTAGCGCCCGGCGGGGATCGCGAGAAAGAGCTGGATGAAGGCGAAAAGCGCGAGCAGCACGCCGACCGTCGCCGCGCCATGACCTTCGCGCAGCGCAAAGAGCGGTGCCGCCATGCGCACGCCGGCCATGCAGCCGTTGATGCAGATCTGGATGCCGATCAGGCTCGCCAGGGCCCGGTTGAGGCGAATATCGGCGCTCATTTTCTTCTGGTCACGTGAGTTGAGCCGAAGAGCAGCCTTGCTCTTCGGGAGGAAGAGCGTACTACGAAATGCCGCGAGCCGGCAGGCTCAAAACGACAACCCCGCCGAGGCGGGGTATGAAGGATGCGCCGGATGCGCTCAGCAGCTTGCGCGACGCGGCGGCGCAGCGGCGCCGTCGCTGGTAAGAAAAGCCGAGATGGCCTTTTGCGCCGGGCGCCGCGACTGAAAGGAACTTACCCGGCCGCTGTATTGAAGCCGACAAGCGGCTCGACGTTGCTTTTCGGCTTGGCGCTTGGCGAAAGCAGATTGATGTCGCCGCACAGCTGGCAGCCTTCGTCGGCGACGAGCTTGCCGTAGCGGATCGTGCCGCTGACGCGCCCGGTCGAATGAATGATGAGCTGCAGGCGCGCGGTCAGTTCGCCTTCGAAGCTGCCATGGATTTCCGCGATGTCGATGCTGACCTTGCCCGAAAACGAACCGTTTTCGGCGATGCGGATGACACGGCTGTCCATCGTCGCCTCGACTCGTCCCTCGACGACGAGCGTGTCGCAGTCGAGGATTTCGGCGCCGCGCAATTTGACTTCGGGGCCGACGATCAGACGGGCGCCGGTCGCTGCCTCACCGGCGGGCTCGCGCAGCGGGGGCGCCGGATCGGACGGTGCTGCCGACGCCTGCGGGCTCGGCGCGGTTGATGAGCTTGCTGCAACGGCAGCCTGCGAGCTGCTGACGTTCTTCGACTGTGACGGGGACGTGGCAGCGGCGGCCGGCGCCTGGCCCCGGCTGGCATCAAGAACCGGGATGCCGCCGCGGTTGTTGGCGGTATCCCGGCTCGTTCCCGGCGTCGCCGGCGGCACATCGTTGCGGAATTTGTTGAACATGGCGCTCCTCTTTCGTTGGGTGAAAATGCTGCCTGCGCCTTAGCCAGATTCGTGCCAGGATATTTTTCTATTAAAAATCCGTCGCTTGCAGACGATTCCTCTTGCTCTGCCTGATTTTTTCGCAGAATCTGTCGGGGTGCAGCGACAGCTTTCCGACCACTTTGTGAAAGCGCTGAAAATACAAGGCTTGAGCCTGTCGCCGTGGAGCGACAGCGGCCGGCGAGGTTGCAATCTGTTACCTTGTACGCGGCACGAGGACCTTATACTCAAGCCGATGATCCGCCTATCGTTCCGCCAGAGCATGCTCGCGGGCTTTCTCCTCATTGCGCTGCTGCTCGGCTGGGCGACCGTGCGCAGCTGGCTGCTCGTCGAAGAGTTCGTCGACAGGAGCGAGCGCGTGACGCGCGCAGCGCTCGAAGTCAGCGCTTCGGTTCAGGACATCGCCGAGCGCACGACCGCGCTCGAGCGCAGTGCTCGCCAGTACCGGGTGCTCCAGGACCCGCAGATCCTTTTGCGCGTCAGCGAGCAGCGAGGGCTTGCCGAAGCGGCGCTGCGCCGGGCCGAGGCGGCGGGCGCCGCGGAACTTGCGGGTTTGGCGCGGCAATGGCGAGAAGCGGCGGCGGCGCTGGCAGCACAGCTCGAACAAGTCAAACAAGTCCAACAATTCGAACAACTCGAACAACTGGCGCAGCCGCCAACAGCTGCGACGCGCTTGCCAGCAGCGCGTTCTGGCATCCCGACGACGCCGCTCGCCGGGGATGCGGCGGCGCTGGCGGCGATGGCCGAAGCGAGCGGCAAGCTCGATGGCGCGGGGCGGCGCTGGATCAGCGAACAAGCCTCGCTGATCGAGGCCGCACTCGAGGCCAAACGCCGGGAATTCACGCTCTTCGTCGCGGCGACCGTCGCCGGCGCCTTCATCGTCGCCCTCGCCATGAGCTGGTGGTTGGCGCGGCCGCTCGCCGCCGTGCAGCGCACGATCGAGGCGCTCGGCCAGAGCCGCTTTGACGAGCCGGTGCTCGTCCACGGCCCGGCCGACCTGCGCGAAGTCGGTCGCCGCCTCGACTGGCTGCGCCTGCGCTTGCAGGCCCTCGAATCCGAGCGCGAGCGCAGCCTGCGCCACGTCTCACACGAACTGAAGACGCCACTGACGGCGCTACGCGAAGGCATCGACCTGCTGCGCGAGGAAGTCGTCGGCACGCTCGACGGAACGCAGGCCGAGGTGGTCGGCATTCTTCAACACAACGTCATGACGCTGCAGCGACAGCTCGAAAGTCTGCTGCGCCTCAACGCGATCGCCTTCGAAGCGCGGCGCCTGCACCACCGCCCGCTCGCCATCGACCGCCTGCTTGCCGGCGTCGTGCAAGGCCGCGAGCTGCAGATCCAGGCGCGCAAGCTTTCGGTTGAATGCTCGGCGCCGGCCGCCACCTGCCACATCGACGGGGAGAAACTGCAGGTGGCCCTCGACAACCTGCTCTCGAATGCCATCGACTTCAGCCCCGAGGGGGCGGTCATCCGCCTCGAGGCAAAACTCGCCGGCGAGCGCCTGCAGGTCGCGTGCATCGATCAGGGAACCGGCGTCGCCGCCGACGACGTGGAGCGCATCTTCGAGCCTTTCGTCCAGGGCAGGCGCGCGCCGCCGGCGCCCCGCCAGGGCAGCGGCGTCGGCCTCTCGATCGTGCGCGAGCTGATGGGCGCCATGGGCGGCAGCGTGCGCGTGCATGCCGGCCATGCCGGCGGCGGCGCCACCTTCGAAATCGAGCTTCCCTGTGGCCGCTAGCCGCCTGAAAGCGTTTTCGGCGCTCTTCTGCCTGCCCTTGTGTGCGGCGTGTGCGAGTGCGCCGGCGGCGCCGCTGCCGGCGCACTCGGCGACCGCCAGGCCGGCGATCACCGTGGCGCGCAGCGAAGCCCCGGCGGCCCTGCAGGCGCTCGCCTACCATCAGCGCCTGCAGACGATGTCCGCGCCGGAACTCGCGCGCGAACGCGGCATCCTGGTGGCGACCGCGCCGGGGCCGGCGCAGCAGTTTCGGCTGGCGCTCGTGCTCGCGCAAATTCATGGAACGGGCGACCTTGCGCGCGCACAAAGTCTGCTTGAGCAAGTGTTGCGCTCGACGAGTCCGGCGGCGCAGGAATTGCACGGCGTGGCGAGCGTCTTTGCGGCGCAGTATCAGGAACGCAATCGGCTCGAACAGCAAAACGAAAGATTGGGGCAACAATTGAAAGAGTTACAGCAGCGTAACGAAGCCTTGCAGGAAAAGCTTGACGCGATGGCCGACATCGAGCGCTCGCTGGCGCCGCGCCCGGCGGCACCAGCGAGCCCGCCGCGATGACCCCCGGCGAAGCCTCGCAGGGAGTGCATATCCTCGTCATCGACGACGATCAGGATCTGCTGCGCCTGCTCTCGCTGCGCCTGCGCGCGCTCGGCTTCCGCGTCGCGACCGCGGCGACGGCCGAAGAGGGCCTCGCCCGCATCGCGGTCAATCCGCCGCGCGTCGTCGTCAGCGACATCCGCCTGCCCGGCAAGGACGGGCTCGCCCTGTTCGAGGAAGTACGGCAAACGCAACCGACCTTGCCGGTGATCCTGCTGACCGCGCATGGAACGATCCCGGACGCCGTGCAGGCGACTTCGCGCGGCGTTTTCGGCTACCTGACGAAGCCATTTGACGCCCAGCTCCTGCTCGAAAAGATCCGGCAGGCACTCGAGCTTGCACCCGGCGCCCAGCCGCAGACCCTTGGCAACGGCCAGCCACGCGACGACGGCATCGTTTTTCAGAGCAGCTGCATGGCGCAGCTCATGGCCGAAGCCCACGTCGTCGCCGCCTCCGAGGCGCTGCTGGCGCGCGCGATCCACGGCGCCAGCGCGCGCGCGCAAGCCCCCTTCATTGCCGTCAACTGCGGAGCGATCCCCGAACAGCTGCTCGAATCCGAGCTCTTCGGCCACGTCCGCGGCGCCTTTACCGGCGCGACCAGCGGTCGCGGCGGCCTGTTCAAGGCCGCCGACCGCGGCACGCTCTTCCTCGACGAAATCGGCGACATGCCGCTGGCGCTTCAGGTCAAGCTCCTGCGCGTCCTGCAGGACGGGGCGGTACGCCCGGTCGGGACGACGCGCGCCGAGTCGGTCGATGTGCGCATCCTCTCGGCGACGCACCGCGACCTCGAAGCAGCGATTGCCAACGGCAGCTTTCGCGAGGACCTTTATTATCGGCTCGACGTCGTCACGCTGAACCTGCCGCGGCTCGAGGATCGCCGCGAGGACATCCCGCTGCTCGCGACGACCTTCCTGCAGCAGCTCCTCGCAAAATACGACAAGGGCATTTCAGGCTTCGCCCCCGGGGCGCTTGCCGCGCTCGCCACGGCTTCCTGGCCGGGCAACGTGCGACAGCTCTTCAACGTCGTCGAACAGGCTTGCGCGCTGGCGACGACGCCGCTCATCACGCTCGGGCTCATCGAGCGCGCGCTGCGCACGCCGGCGCAGGAAGCGCTCTCCTACGCCGAGGCCAAGCTGCGCTTCGAACGCAACTACCTCGTGCAATTGCTCAAGCTGACCTATGGCAACGTCGCCGACGCCGCGCGAATCGCTGAACGCAATCGCACCGAGTTCTATCGCCTGCTGCAAAAACACGAGCTCACCCCTGATATGTTTCGCGCGCACCCGCCCTGGCACAGAGTGCAATAAACGCGACCCGTTGCAGCGGAGCCGCCAGACCTATTCCCCCGCTTCGCCGAGCGGCCGCAGGCGGTGCATCAGCGCCGGGATTTCGGCGGGCAATTCGCGCGCGAGATAACCGATCGGGCCCAAGCGCGACGCAAGGCAGCGGGCGGCCTGGGCGTGCAGGACCACGCCCCAGGCGGCCGCCTGCTCGAGACAGGCGCCGCGCGCGGCGAGGCCGACGATGATGCCGGCGAGCGCGTCGCCGGTGCCTGAAGCACTAAGCCCGATGGCCTCGCCACGATGCCGCCAGCCGCGCCCGGCGGCGGTCGCGATCAGCGTTACAGCGCCCTTCAAGGCGACGATCGCGTTCCACTTTTCGGCGGCGCGCAGCGCCAGCGGTTCCGGGTTCTCTGCAATGGCCTCTTTGGCGATACCCGTCAGATGCGCAAGTTCGCCAGCGTGCGGCGTCAGCAGAACGCGATTGGCGGGCGGGACTGCGCGCCGCGCAGAATGGTCGGAATAGTCGCAATAATCGGCGACGAGGCCCATCGCGTAGGCGTCGAGAACGAGCTTGGCGGCTTTTAGCTTCGCCGTCGCCGCGCGGGTAAAAGCGAGGACCGCGGCTTCGTCCTGCATGCCGGGCCCGATCAGGATGGCGTCTTGCGCTGCGCTGATGCCGTCGAGCGAGCGCGCCGCGTCGTCGGCAAGACCGCCTCCGGCCTTTTCCGGCAGCGAGATGACGCGGCATTCGGGCAGCGCCAGCGCGACGCCGGCCGCCGCCTGCGCACCGGTGGCGATCGTCACCTTGCCGGCACCGGCGCGCAGCGCCGCATTCGCGCAGAGCACGGCGACGCCCGGCATTTCGCTCGAGCCGGCGACGATGAGCACGCGACCGCGTTCTTCCTTGTCGCCGTCGGCCGGGGGCATGGGTAAAGGCCAGCGGCGCAGGACGCTTTCGTCAAGACCTTCGTAGGCAGTGTTTCTGGTTTCGCGGCTCATGATGTCTTTCAGGATTTGGGCGCGACCGGAAGGTCGGGCGCGACGGTGACGGGCGTGCCCGCTGCTTCGAGCGGCGCGACAAAATTCACCAGCCGGACGACAAGTTTGCCGTTGCTGCCGGCGCGCGGGTCGAAGTCGTACGAAGTGATCGAACAGTTGGGAACGTCCTGCTGCCGGTCGATCTCGAGGATCTGCCGCTCGTCGAGACGCTCGAAGAGGTAGCGAAAACAATTGACGATGACCTGGTGCGCGACGATCAGCACCCGCTCGCGCCGGTACTCGCGCGAGATCGTGTCGATGACGTTGCGCAGGCGCAGGATCACGTCGCACCAGCTTTCGCCGCCGGGCGGCCGGAAGTAGAACTTGCCGACGTGTTCCCGCTGTTCGGCGAGTTCGGGATATTTTTCGGCGATTCCGAATTTCGTCAGACGGTCGAGAATGCCGAACTCCTTCTCGCGCAGGCGCTCGTCGGCGATGGCGATGCGCGCTTCCGGCGCGACGCCGCCGAGGTCGATGACCTTCTGCGCGGTCAGCCGCGCCCGCACGTAGGGCGAGGACAGGAGCACGCTCGGCCGGCGCTCTGCCGGCAACTGCGCGAACCAGCGGCCGAGCGCGGCAGCCTGCTCGTGCCCGAGCGGCGAGAGCTGCGTATCGACGTCGCGCGTTTCGATGGCGATGCGCGGCTGTCTGGCTGCGACGGCGGCGTCGCGCGCGACATTGCCCGCGCTCTCGCCGTGGCGAACGAGCCAGATCGTGTCCGGCCATTTCTGCTCGCCTCGTTCGCCCGCCCTCTTCTCTTCGCTGCTCTCAGAGGTCTCCATGGGTCGTCAATTCCTTTTTCCCGCGCCGTCGCGCCGCACCGGGGTTTGGTCGGCAATTCGCCGCGAGGTTCCGCACGCCCGCCAGGTCCGCCGTCGCCAGGCGAGCGCGCGGGGAGCGCAAGGCAAGCATGGGGGACGGCTGCGAACGACCGCACTTCTTCTTTGCCCCTCGAGGGTGATAGAGTTTCACCTCAACAAAAACGAGACGGACAGGGAGTATCCGTGGCAGTTATCGTCGAGAGAAGATCGGGGCGGGATCGCCGGCAGAGTGACCGCGGCCCGCCGACCGCCGTCGAACGGCGACGCTGCGCCGAAAAGCGCAAGCCCGAGATCGTCGAACTTGCGATCTCGGAGGGCGACTGGCTGCGCTACTTTGGAAAGCCGGCGGCTGAGCTCGTCGAAAAACCGGAGCTGCGCGAGGTATCCGACGAAGAACTGAACATCCTTTCGCGCGTCCGGGACTAGAGCGAGGAAGCCCTTGACGCCGCTGTCCCGAACGCTTTCCGGCAAGTGAAGATTGACCGAGTCGCCAGCACAGATCGCGTCGCGCCGAGCGATCGTGCGCGCCAGCGCGCGCGCCGGCGTGCATCGACCCGCAAATACTCACTGCGCCCTGACGAGTTTCGCTAAAATCGCTTTCCAACTTTAAGAGGAGTTTATTTGAGATGTCGCTGCCTTTCCCGATTCTGACCGCCGAAGAAGCGGCCGAAATGATCCAGAACGACCAGAGCATCGGCTTTAGCGGCTTTACCGCCGCTGGCGCCGCCAAGGCCGTTCCCTTCGCCCTCGCCAAGAAGGCTCGCCGCGAGCACGAGGCGGGCCGGCCGTTCAAGGTTGGCGTGATGACCGGCGCCTCGACCGGCAAGTCGCTAGACGGCGCGCTCGCCGAAGCCGAAGCGATCAGCTTCCGCACGCCCTATCAGGGCAACGCCACCCTGCGCAAGCAGATCAACTCCGGCGCCGTCAAATTCTTTGACATGCACCTCTCGTCGGTCGCCCAGAGCGTCCGTTACGGCTCGCTCGGCAAGGTCCATTGGGCGATCGTCGAAGCCTGCGACATCACGGCAGGCGGCGGCGTCGTCCTGTCGACCTCGGTCGGCAATTCGAATACCTACATGCGTCTTGCCGACAAGATCATCATCGAACTGAACGCCCGGCACCCGACTTCGCTGCTCGGCATGCACGACATTTTCGAGCCGCAGGATCCCCCGACACGCAAGGAAATCCCGATCTACTCGCCCTCCGACCGCGTCGGTTCGCCGATCTGCGTCATCGATCCGAAGAAGATCGCCGGCGTCGTCTTCACCGATCTGGCCGACGAATCGGGCGGCTTTGACGAGGGCACGCCGGTCACCGATCAGATCGGTCAGAACGTCGCCAACTTCCTCGCCTACGAAATGAAGATGGGCCGCATTCCGAAGCAGTTCCTGCCGCTGCAGTCGGGCGTCGGCAACATCGCCAACGCGGTGCTCGCCGCCCTCGGCCAGAGCAAGGATATTCCGGCCTTTGAAATGTACACCGAAGTGCTGCAGGATTCGGTCGTGCCGCTGCTCGAGAACGGTCGCTGCAAGTTTGCCTCGACCTGCTCGCTGACCTTGAGCCCGGAGGCGATGAAGAAGGTCACCGACGACCTCAACTACTACCGCCAGCACATCCTGATGCGCCCCCAGGAAATCTCGAACAACCCCGAGATCGTCCGCCGTCTCGGCATCATTTCGATGAACACGGCGATCGAAGTTGACATCGGCGGCAACGTCAACTCGACGCACGTCATGGGCAAGACGATGATGAACGGCATCGGCGGCTCGGGCGACTTCACGCGCAACGCCTACATGTCGATCTTTTCGTGCCCGTCGACGGCCAAGGACGGAAAGATCTCGGCAATCGTTCCGCTGGCTGCGCACATGGACCACAGCGAGCATTCGGTGAACATCGTCGTGACCGAGTACGGCGTCGCCGATCTGCGCGGCAAGGATCCGCACGACCGCGCCAAGATCATCATCGAAAACTGCGCGCATCCGGATTATCGCGCGCAATTGCACGACTATATCCGGCTCTGCTCGCGTGGCAGCCACGAGCCGCTGTCCTTGTCGCTCGGCCTGGCGATGCACCGCCAGTTCCTGCGTCACGGCGACATGCGCAACATCGACTGGGACGAATTCCGCTAGGAGTTCGTACGCTGTCCCGGAGAGGCCGCAAGGCCTTCCCCGGGCGGCGCCGCGATCGCGCCATCACGACCTCACCGCCGCGCGGCGCGCGCGCGTTTCAGCTCGCTGATTGCTCTGCCGCCTCCGCCCGGTGCGAAAGCCACTTTGCCAGCGTCGCAAAAAAGAGCGCGGGCTCGACGGGTTTCGTGATGAAGTCGTTCATGCCCGCTGCCCTGCATTGTTCACGGTCCTCCGTGAACGCATTGGCCGTCATCGCGACGATCGGCGTCAGTCCGTGGCCAGCGAGTTCGCGGATTGCGCGCGCCGCCTGCACACCATCGACGAGCGGCATCTGCATGTCCATCAGGATGAGATGATAAGCATTCCGCCTTGCCAGATGGATGGCTTGCGCACCATCGTTGGCAAGGTCGGCCTCGAGGCCGACTTCTGCCAGCAGCATCAACGTGACTTCCTGGTTGATCGGCTCGTCGTCGGCAAGGAGGATACGTTTGCCGCCATGCTCCTTGCGCAAGAGGACTTCCAGCTTGGCCGGCGAGACACTCCCTGAGGATCTGGCCGCCTTGTCGCGCTTGCCAAGGCTGACGGTCAGCCAAAAGTTGCTTCCCTGCCCGGGGGCGCTGACGACGCCGACTTCGCCGCCCATGAGCCCGACGATGCGTCGGGTGATCGCCAGCCCCAAACCGCTGCCGCCGTATTTGCGCGTCGTCGAGCTGTCTGCCTGCTCGAAGGAGTTGAACAGCCGCCCCTGCTGCTCGGGCTCGATGCCGACGCCGGTATCGGCGACGGCAAAGTGCAGCGTGCATTCGGTCTGACTGCTTTCAAGCACGGTGCCGGTCAGGCTGATGCTGCCGCGCTCAGTAAACTTGACGGCGTTGTTGAGATAATTGACGAGCGCCTGCGAGAGCCTTGTCGGGTCACCGTGCAGATGCTCCGGCAGCCCCGCGCAATCGATCGCGAGCGTGAGGCCTTTGGCCTCGATCTCCGCACCGACGACCGCAACGACCGCATCGAGTACCTCGGAGATACGGAAATCGGTCTTTTCGAGCCTCAGCATGCCGGCCTCGATCTTCGAAAGATCGAGTATGTCATTGATCACGCTGAGCAGATGCTTGCCGGACGCGTCGATCTTGTCGAGGAATCCCGCCTGCCGCGGCGTCACCCCCGAACGGCGCAACAGCGTTGCCATGCCAAGGACGCCGTTCATCGGCGTACGAATTTCGTGGCTCATATTGGCGAGGAAAGCGCTCTTGGCGCGCGTCGCCTGCTCGGCACTGTCCTTGGCCTGCGCGAGTTCGAGCGTACGTTGCGCCACTAGCGCCTCGAGGTGGTATCGGTGCTCGAGCAGTTCTGCCTCGGTGCGCTTGATCTCCTCGATGTTGGTGCAAGTGCCAAACCACTTCACAATATTTCCCTCAGCATCGAGCGCCGGCGTACCGCGAACGAGCCACCAAAGGTATTCGCCGTCGGCCCGTCGCAGGCGACATTCGAGCGAGTAGATGGCGTTGTTCGCCACTGCGCATTGCCAGGCTTCCCAAGCTCTATT
This sequence comes from uncultured Propionivibrio sp., assembly GCA_964485725.1. Taxonomy (GTDB): domain Bacteria; phylum Pseudomonadota; class Gammaproteobacteria; order Burkholderiales; family Rhodocyclaceae; genus Propionivibrio. The sequence continues at coordinate 22,883 of CAZALA010000029.1, forward strand.
GCGGTCATCGGGATGGAAGGGCGTGTTCCAGCCGTCGCCATGGCTTTCTGCCATCGTGAGGCCGGTGTAGGCCGTCCACTGATGGTTGAAATAGACATTGCCCCCGTCCTTGTCGCAGACCCAGACGATCTGCGGCATCGATTCGGCGAGCATCCGCCAGTCAGCCTCGCTCGCCGCCAGCTGTTCATTCCTTTCGGCGACCCGCGACTCCAGGCTTTCATTCTGTTCGCGGATCGTTCGTTCCGCCGCGTACTCCCTCGTCACGTCGCGAAAAACAAGGACGACGCCGCGAATCTTTCCGGCGCGATCGCGGATCGGCGCCGCGCTGTCGGCAATCGGCGTTTCCGTGCCGTCGCGCGCTATCAGCAGCGTATGGTTGGCAAGCTCGCGGACTTGCCCGCTCGCGAGGACCTCGGCCACGGGAATCGGCGCCGGCAAGCGCGTCTTTTCGTTGACGATCGTGAACGCCTTCTCGATCGGCTCGCCTCTGCACTCGGCGAACGACCATCCGGTGAGCACCTCGGCCACCTTGTTCATGCACGAGATGGCGCCATTGACGTCGGTGGCGATGACGGCATCGCCGATCGACATCAGCGTGATCGAGAGATGTTCCTCGCTTCGCGCAAGGGCCTCCTGCACCTTCTCGGTGATCGCAAGTTGCCGCCGGATCAGGAGATACGAGGCTGCGAGCAAGGCCGTCAGCAGGGTGGCGAGGAGCGCAGCGATGCCGACCATCCTGCTGCGCGAGGCATCCCGCGCCGACATGTGCCCGGCGAGGAGACTCGTCTCTTCGTCCGCCATCGCTTTGAGCACGACGCCGATCCGTTCGCGCGTCTGCTGCAGCGGGGCTGTCTTCACGTATTCGCTGGCGGCCTCGCGGCCTTGCGATTTGACGAGTTCCTCGACCTGCCGGCTGATCGCAATGCGCTGCTCAATCGCCGCCTGAACTTCGCTGAACCGAGCGCTTTGAGCACGGTTGTCAGCGATCGCCGCCTCGAGGTCGACGAGCGCGAGTTGTCTCGACGCGAGCGCCCGATCGCGCTCGACGAGTCTCGACGGGTCAGCCGAGACGCGGAAAGCCTGCGTGCTGAACTCGATCAGCAACGTGTCAAGGTTGACGCGATTGAGCAGGCTCAGGACTGTCCGCGTGTGCGCAACTCGCGCGTCCTGCTCGGCGTTATCGCGAACGATCGTCCAAGTGGCGCCAGCCAGCCCAAGGACTATGAAGCCGCAGAGGGCAAAGGCCATCAGCAGCTTTTGTCGAAAGCTCGCATGAGACTGTCCATCTTCGGACATTGTTTTTTGCTCCACCGGGCAATTTGGTCGATCCACCAGGCAGCTATCGAGTGCAGCTTGCGATCTCCGCGGCGCCTGGCCTCCCATCGCCATTAAAACACATGCCCGGCGCGCCTGAGCGTCCTTGGTGTCGCGCCGCGGAAAAGGGTGACGCTCGACAGGGCGCCGCTCGCCACCGGTGACGGAACGGACCCAACACCTACCAAAAGATCAAGAACACCGCGCCACAGCGATGGTATAAATAATCGTTTTCCCGACGGTGGCAACTGACTCGGGCCATCGTCAGCGCGGGATCGCACGCCGGTCCCTGCCAGGCTCTTGCTGCTTTTGCGAGGAGGTCACATGCAGCCGTATGCGTATGGCGTCTGGGACGGTGCCGTCATCGACGCACGGACGGGTTCCGCCGGGCGGGCAGAGCTGCCGCTCAAGGGGCTCGAGGAAGTTGTCCCGGATATCCGGACCAAGGCCTTCATCAGCGACCGCGGTTTTCTCGTTCTCGACGAGACCGCCAGCCTCGCCGATGCCTTCAGCCATTATCTCGCGCAGGCGGCGCAGGAGTCGTGCGGGCGCTGCACGCCCTGCCGCGTCGGCACGCAGTGTCTGCGCGATCTCATGAAAGCGGTATCGGCCGGCACGGCGGCGAGCGGCGCGCTCGCCGAGGCGCGCGTCTGGGCCTTGCAGGTGACGCAGACTTCGCTGTGCGGAATGGGCCAGAACTGCGCGCGCGCCCTCTACGACGCGCTCGTCCACTTTCCCGAGGAATTCACCGCGATCACGCCGGCGCAGGCGGTTTTCCAGCACAGCTTCGTCTATACGACGGCGCCCTGCATCGAGGCCTGCCCGTCGAAGATCGACGTGCCGAAATACATCGACGGCGTCAAGAACGGCAAGTTCGACTTTGCCCTCGGCGTCGTCCTCGACAAGTACCCGCTGGCTGCGACCTGCGGGCGCGTCTGCGTGCGCTTCTGCGAGGACGCTTGCCGGCGCCGCGCCGCCGAAGGCGCGGTCGGCATCCGCATGCTCAAGCGTTACGCCGCCGACCAGGCGCTGACGCAGGGCCGCCTCAAATTCGCGCCGAGCAAGGAACAGCACGCTCAGCGCGTCGCCGTCATCGGCGCCGGACCCGCCGGCATCACCTGCGCCTACAAGCTCTTGCTCGGCGGCATCCAGGTCGACGTCTTCGACGCCCAGAAAGCCGCCGGCGGCATGGCCTCGATCGGCATCCCGAGCTACCGCCTGCCCAAGGACGTACTCAAGGCCGAGAGCGAGGACGTCGTGCGCGAGCTCGGCGGCCATTTCTACTACGGCAAGCTGCTCGGCCGCGATTTCTCGATCGACGACCTGCTCGGCCATGGCTATGACGCGATCTTCCTCGGCTACGGCGCGAGCAAGGGCACGCAGCTTGGCATCCGCAACGAGGAGATTCTTCCCGAAGGTTACGCGACCGGCGTCGACTTCCTGCTCAAGGTGCATCGGCACGTCGAATACGGCGAGGCCTTCGAGCTGCCGGGCGAGGTCGTCGTCGTCGGTGGCGGCAACGTCGCCATGGACTGCGTCCGCTCGGCGCGGCGCATGGGCGCGAAATCGGTTCATCTCGTCTATCGCCGCACGCTCGGCGACATGCCGGCGGACCGTGAAGAAGTCCATGCTGCCGAAGAGGAAGGCATCGTCTTCCATTGCCTGACCAATCCCTCCGAGCTCGTCATCGAGGACGACCGGCTGATCGGCGTCAAGCTCGTCAAGATGCGCCAGACCGAGGTCGACGCGCGCGGCCGGCGCAGCGTCGAGCCGATCGACGAATCCGAGACCTTCATGCCCTGCGACTGGCTGATCGCCGCGATCGGCCAGGTCATGGCCGACGACGTGCTGACGCCCGAGGAAGGCATCGACCTTGACCGCTGGAATTGCGTCAAGGTCGATCCGGATACGCTCGAGACCAGCCGCCCCGGTGTCTTCGCCGGCGGCGACTGCGTCCTCGGCCCGCTCACGCTCGTCAATGCCCTCGATCACGGTGAGCGCGCCGCCGCGAGCATCCGCGATTACCTGCTCAAGGGCCGCACGCGCGTGCCGCCGCAACGGCATTTGCAACGCTTCCTCGAGCGCAACAAGCTATTGTCCGACCAATCTCTCGAACGCGCACCGCTGATGAAGCCGCGCGCGCGCGTCCCCGAGCTTGCCGCCGAGCTACGCGTCAAGACCTTCGCCGAAGTCGACGGCGTGATCAGCAAGGAGACGGCCTACGAGGAAGCGAGCCGCTGCCTGCGCTGCTACCGCCTCTACTCGCTGGTGACCGAGAAGTCGCTGAGCAAGAGCCCATCGCTTCAATCCGCTGCCGCCAAATCCTTCAGCACTGCGGGGTGATCACACATGTACGCAACGATCAACGGCCAGGATTACGCCTTCGAAGCCAACGAAACCGTGCTGGAGGTGGCGCGCCGCCATGGCATCCACATCCCGACGCTGTGCGAGCTCAACGACATCGATCACGCGCCGGGCACCTGTCGCATCTGCGTCGTCGAGGTGCTGCGGCCGGGCAGCGCCGTGCCCGAGCACGTCACGGCCTGCGACACGCCGCTTGGCGAAGGCTGGCAGGTGATGACGCGAACGCCGGCCGTGCAGCAGATGCGGCAGCTGCAGATGGAACTGACGATGGCCGATCATCATCAGGACTGCTCGACCTGCCCGCGCAACGGCAACTGCGAACTGCTCTCGGTCGCCAACTCGGTGGGCTTGAAGCAGATCCGCTTCCGCTACACCGACGGCTGGAAGGATCTTAAGCCCGACACCGGCACGCAGCCGGTGGTCTATGACCGCAGCCGCTGCATCCGCTGCCAGCGCTGCGTCGCCGTTTGCCGCAAGGTCCAGGACATCGACGCGCTCGAACTGACGGGCTGGGGCAAGACCGCCGGCATCCAGTTGAAAGGCGGCGACGTCGAGGTTTCACCGTGCGTGACCTGCGGCCAGTGCGTCATGGTCTGCCCGACCGGCGCCCTCTCCGAGCGCGACGAGACGCAGGACGTCCTCGACTATCTCGCCGATCCGGAGATCATCACGGTGTTCCAGATGGCGCCGGCGATCCGGGTCGGCTTCGGCGAGGAATTCGGCCTGCCCCCCGGCACCAACGTCGAAGGGCAGATCATCGCCGCGCTGCGCAATATCGGCGCCGACGTGATCCTCGACACCAATTTCGGTGCCGACGTCGTGATCATGGAAGAAGGCACCGAACTCCTGGGCAAGCTCGCCGAAAAGAAGCGCCCGGTGTTCACTTCGTGTTGCCCGGCGTGGATCAATTTTGCCGAGAAGCACTACCCGGCGCTGCTGCCGCTGCTGTCGTCAACGCGCTCGCCGCAGGCGGTCGTCGGCAAGATCGCCAAGACCTATCTTGCCGAAAAGCGCGGACTCGATCCGGCGAAAATGCGCGTGATCTCAATCATGCCCTGCACCGCCAAGAAGGAGGAAGCGGCGCGCCCGGTGCTTCGCCACAACGGCGATCCCGACGTCGATATCGTGCTGACGATGCGCGAGTTCGCGCGCCTCCTGCGCCGCGAGGGGATCGACCTGAAGACGCTCGAAGCCTCGGCCTACGACGACCCGCTGATGAGCGAATACTCGGGCGCGGGCGCAATCTTCGGCACCACGGGCGGGGTCATGGAAGCCGCGGTGCGCACGATGTATTACGTGCTCAACGGCAAGGAGCTCGAGCACATCGAAGTCTCCCAATTGCGCGGCTTCGACAACGTGCGCTCGGCGACCGTGGATCTCGGCCAGCAGCATGGCGAAATCAAGGTGGCGATGTGCCACGGCCTGAAGGGAACGCGGCGCCTCGTCGAGGCGGTGCTGGCCGGCAAGGCCGAGTTCGACTTCATCGAGATCATGGCCTGCCCCGGCGGCTGCGTCGATGGCGGCGGCACGCTGCGTTCGAAGAAGGCCTACATCCCGCACGCGATCAAGCGCCGCGAGACGATTTTCGGCATCGACCGCAAGGCCCGAGTGCGCCAGTCGCACAACAACACGCAGGTGAAGAAGCTCTACGCCGACTTCCTCGGCGCACCGCATTCGCACAAGGCGCACGAGCTTTTGCATACGCACTACGCGCCGCGTCCCTGCGGCGTCGCGGCCGATATCCGCGCCGAGTGGGAAGAGCTTCGCCTGCAGGACGGCAAGGAGTCATAAGGTGCAATGAGCGCGGCGCATTGCACCGCTTTTCGTCGCTGACGGCGCAATGCCCTTCGGTTATTGCGCCCTATGGCCCGCGCTTGGAGAAAGGCAAGAGGGTGCAATATCGAATGCCGGTTCAATGGATCGTCGAAACACCGGAATTGAAGACCTGTGCTGGGGTCT
>CAZALA010000030.1:0-28398 GCA_964485725.1 uncultured Propionivibrio sp.
GTCAAGAGGACGACCGGCAAGGAGAGCGGCAGCGCGCCGCGATAGAGGATTTCCGGCCACTCGGAGAGCGGGACCGGGTCTTCGCGCGGCATCTTGCGCTTGCTGGCGATGATGTGCACGGCGATCCTCAGCACCACCGCCATCAGGAGGCCGGGAAGGACGCCGCCGAGGAAGAGCGCGCCGACCGAAGCGCCCGAGACGAGGCCGTAGATGACAAGCGGAATCGACGGCGGGATGATCGGGCCGATCGTCGCGCTCGCCACCACGATCGCACCGGCAAAGCCCGGCGAGTATTCGGGTTTCTTCAGCATCTGCTTGATGCTGACGAGGCCGGGGCCGGCGGCGTCGGCGATGGCGCTGCCGCTCATTCCCGAGAAGATCACGCTGACCAGCACGTCGACCTGCGCGAGGCCGCCGGGCAGGCGGCCGACGAGGATGCGACAGAAGTCGAACAGGCGGTCGCTGACGGTGCCGGCGTTCATCAGGTTGGCAGCGAGGATGAAGAGCGGCACCGCGAGCAGCACATAGCTGTTGTAGAGACCATTGAGGATCTGCTCGGACGCCATCCCGAGATCCTGCCCCTTGACGATCAGATAGGCGATGCCGCTGACCATCATCGAAAAGCCGATCGGCGCGCGCAGGAAGAAGCCGGCAACGAGGACCAGAATGAGCGCAAGCAGTGGGGCGGTCATTGCTGCACCTCGGAGTGTCGGGGGTGTCTGAACTCGCCGATGGTCACCGCGATGCGCCAGACCGCCCGCACCGCCAGCGCGACCAGGAGCAGCGCGAAGGGCAGGAAGACCCACATGAAGGACCAGCCGAGCACCGGCGTGCCCTCGCGCGACATGAAGCTGATGTAACTCCAGCTTGCCGGCAGTCCCCAGATCGCGAGGCCGCCGATGAGCAGGTGTCCGGCGATCACCATGAGCTTTTGCACCGTCGGTGACGCCAGGTCGTAAACCAGGCCGAAGCGCACCTGTTCGTTTTCGGGAACCATGAAGGCGGCGCCCCAGAGGACGACCCAGATGTAAAGGATGACCGCGAGTTCGTCGGTCCACATGATCGGCTGGTTGAAACCGAAACGGGCGGTCACCTGGACGACGAAGGTCACGAAGAGCGCGATGTACAGAAAACCGCCGACAACGTCGGCGGCTTTCCTGCACAGCCTGGCGATCTTACTTAACGGCATTGATGCGCTCCAGGAGCCCCTTCGGCCAGGTCTTGGCCATCTCGGACTTCAGGTATTTTTCCTGCACCGTCTTGCGGAAAGCGGCGACGTCAGGCGTCACGACCTTCAGGCCCTGCGCCTTGAAGAAGTCGACGAGTTCGGCTTCGTCCTTGACGCGATTGGCGTTGTTGTAACGCGCGGCGGCCTCGGCGGCGAGGCGCACTTTCTGCTGCTGCTCGGGCTTGAGCGCATTGAAGGCCTTGCTCGCGTAGGCGATGAAGACGGCATCGACGAGGTGGCTCGTCAACACGATCGTCTTCGAGACTTCGTAGAATTTCGCTGCGCGCACGCTCGGCAGCGGGTTGTCCTGGCCGTCGATGGTGCCGGTCTGCAGCGCCAGATAGACTTCGCCGTAGGCGAGCGGCATCGGCGTCGCGCCGAGCGCTTCGCCGAGGAAGAGCCATTCCTTGGAGGCCGGCATGCGCAGCTTGACGCCCTTCAGGTCGGCCGGCGTCTTGACGTCCTTGACTTCGCGCAGCATGACCTGGCGCGTGCCGAGGTAGGCGGTCGCGAGCGGCGTGACATCGAGCTTCTGGATCACCGGCTTGAACACTTCCTCGCCGATCGGACCGTTGAAGACCTTCTGCTGGTGCTCGACGTCGCGAATGATGTAGCCGGCGGTAAAGATCGAGAATTCCGGCACGAGCTTGGAAATGTCCTGCGCCGAGATCGCCGACATTTCAAGATTGCCACGCGCCATCGCTGCGGGCTCGGTGCCCTGCTTGAACAGCGCGGCGTTGAGGTGAATCTGCACGTCGAACTGGCCGGGCGCCGACTTCTCGAGGTTTTCCTTGAAGACGGTCCACATCTTGGCGTGCCAGTCGTCCGGGACGGCCGGCGTCGAGATGCGAATGACCTGTTTCGCCTGGGCGAGCGCCTGCGGCGCGGCAAAGCCGAGCGCGACGACGAGAGCGAGCGTGCTGAAGATGGCGCTTGAAACTTTTCTATGGCTCATGGTCTTCCTCTTCCGATAGTTGCAGTCAAAGGCGGATTGATTTGCGCCCCATTTTTGGAAGTGACGGGCAATAACGCCGCGCCGTCTTCCTTGTGCAAGTCCTGCCACGCGCGCGCGGCAGGACCCGATTCAACGCTTCAAGTCAAACAAGATTACCAGTCTTTATTGAGCTGTTTTCTAAAAATTCGACGAGTTCGGCGCGCCTCGGCATTCCTCCCTGCGCGCCCGCCCGCGTCACCGAAAGCGCGCTCGCGGCGCAGGCGATCTGGCTCAGTTGCTCGAGTTCAAGTCCCCAGCAAGCGGCGAGTGTGCCGTTGAAAGTGTCGCCGGCGCCCGTCGTATCGACGGCCTCGACGGGAAAGGCGCTCTGATGCCGCAGCTCGCCACCCTCGTCGGCAAACCAGGCGCCGTCCTTGCCGCGCGTCATCAGAATGCGCAGCGGGTGCGCGCGCAAATGCGCTTCCCAGGCCTGCGCCGGCTCGGGAAAGAGCAAGCCGAGCTCGTGCTCGTTGGGCGTCAGCAGCGTGACCTGCGCCAGCAGGCCGGGTGGCAGGGCGATCGCCGGCGCCGGGTTGAGGATGAAGGGCTTGCCGTGGCGCGCCGCGGCCTGCGCCGCCGCCTCGACGGTGGCAAGCGGAATTTCGAGCTGGCAGAGAACGACGTCGGCTGCGCCGAACGCCGCTTCGGCGGCGATGAGATCGTCGGGCGAAAGCGCGTGGTTGGCGCCGGGAACGACGACGATGGTGTTTTCGGCGCGGCTGACGGTGATCGCGGCGACGCCGGTCGACGTCCCGACGCGCACGCGCACGTGCCGGGTGTCGACGCCCTCGCGCGCCAGTTGCGCAAGGAGGTCGCGGCCGAAAGCGTCATCACCGACGCAGCCGATCATCGTCACCTGCGCGCCGAGGCGGGCGGCGGCGACGGCCTGGTTCGCGCCCTTGCCGCCGGCGAAGGTGCTGAAACGCTCGCCGAGGATCGTTTCGCCCGGCGCCGGGAATTGCGGCGCCGCGACGACGAGATCCATATTGATGCTACCGATGACGAGAACCTTGTTCATGGAGGCCTTGCCGGAAGAGGTACCTGCGCGCGCGAAACGGACTAAAACGTACTCAGCGGCCGCCAATTTAACCCGGAAGCGGCGCCCTTGTCTACTGCTTCGAAAGGCGCGCAATGCTTTAGCTACGACGACTTAGCTACCCGGCGAAGGGGCTCTTGCGGCGCTCACAGGTTGCGGCAGACGAGGGCGCTCGCGACGACATCGCGCATCGGCGCGGCGGGCGCTTTCTCGCCGGCGCGCTCGATCAGCCGCGCAAACACCTTGCCGGCGAGCGCAGCTTCGTCCTGCCGGATCGAAACGACGCGATTGGGCAGAAGGTCGAGCATTGTATGGTCGTCGAAGGTGCCGATCAGAATGTCCCGGTCGATGCGCCCGGCCTGCGCCTTGAGTTCCTGCAAGGCGCCCTCGAGGACGAGCAGCGACGAACACATGAAGGCACGCGGCGCACTCGCCTGCGCCGCGATCAGTCCCTGCATCAGGCGCCGGCCGGCAGCGATGCTGTCTTCGCCCTCCTGGACGACGAAAGCGTCGGGATCGGCGATGCGGGCTTCGTCGCAGGCGGCGCGAAAGCCGCGAATGCGATCGACGATGCTCGGCGACTCGGCGTGGCCGCAGAGGAAGTAGCACGGCGCGGCGTTTTCCTGCGCGAGCATCTTGCGCGTCATTTCAAGGCCGCCGCGGTAGTTGTCGCTGATCACGGTGGGGTAGGCCGAAGGGCTGAAATCGCGGTCGAAAACGACGATCCGCGTGCTCGTGCTGGCCAGCTGAGGCAGCGCGAGCGGCTGGCAGGGCGCGATCACGAGCGCGTCGACGCCGCGCGCGAGCAGGCTGCCGATGGCGCGGTTTTCAAGCTCGGGATCCTCGTGCGAAGCGACGGTGAGGAGCAGCAGGTTGCGCTTGCGGCAGAGAATTTCGAGCGCCGCCATCAGCCGCGCGAAGAAAACGTTGGCAAGGTCGGGGACGACAAAACCGACCGTCTCGCTGCGCCTGAGCTTCAGGCTGCGCGCCGCGTGGTTGAGCGAATAGCCGTGGATCGCGATGTAGTCTTCGACCTGCTTCTTGGTCTTGGCGCTGATGCGATAGCGATCGGACTGGCCGTTGATGATCAGGCGCACGGTCGTGATCGAAAAACCCGTTTCGCGGGAAATCTCTTCAACGGTTTTTGCCATGCCGCCTGCAGCCCTTCGATTTTTTGGTCACTCGGGAAGGGCGATTATCGCATAGCGTGCGAAGCGTCAGCGCCGTGCGGGAGCACGGCGGCGCAACTTCGGAGACAGGGTATAGGGTGCAATAGCGCAGCGCATTGCACCGATCCGTGCACAGCGAAGCGTATTGCACCGTTTGCTGTATGGCGCCGCCGCAAATCCGTCCGGCGTCTTGCCGCAAGCCTCAGGCGGTGGCGACGAGCGGTGCCAGCGCGACGCGCATTTTCTGCAGCGCTTTCGCTTCGATCTGGCGAATGCGCTCGGCCGAAACGCCGAATTCGTCGGCAAGATCGTGCAGCGTCGCCGGGTCGTCGGCCAGCCAGCGCGCTTCGACGATGCGTTTGCTGCGCGCGTCGAGGCCGCTCAGCGCGCCATGCAGGCCTTCGCCGTGCAAATGGTCGTGCGCGCGCGCCTCGATGACGCGCGTCGGTTCGCTGCGGCTGTCTTCGAGGTAGGCGATCGGTGCGAAAGCGTCGTCTTCGTCGTTGCCGTTCTCGAGCGCGAGGTCATGGCCGGAAAGCCGCGTTTCCATTTCGATGACTTCTTCGGGCTTCACCGACAGCTGATGCGCGACGTCGGCGACCTGCCGCGAATTGAGCGACTCGCTGCCCGGCTTCATGCTGCGCAGGTTGAAGAAAAGCTTGCGCTGCGCCTTGGTCGTCGCGACCTTGACCATGCGCCAGTTTTTCAGCACGTATTCGTGAATCTCCGCCTTGATCCAGTGGATCGCGAAAGAAACGAGGCGAACGCCCTGTTTCGGATCGAAGCGCTTGACCGCCTTCATCAGGCCGATATTGCCTTCCTGGATCAGGTCCGCGTGCGGCAGTCCGTAGCCCAGGTAACCGCGGGCGACCGAAATCACGAGACGCAGATGCGACAGGACGAGCTGGCGCGCAGCTTCGAGATCCTCTTCCTCGCGAAAGCGCGTCGCCAGCCGGAACTCTTCCTCTGCCGTGAGCATCGGAAACTGTTTCGCGGACTGGATGTAGGCGTCGATATTGCCTACCGCCGAAATCGTCGGGAAAGTCAGAGCGTGGGTCATATCTGGTTGCACCTCCTTCGTGTGTTCGTGCAAATTTTAGCACTCCGGGCCTAAGAGTGCTAAAAGCGGCTTGAAGTTTCTTGTATCGGTGTGTAATCGGGGGGCGCACCCGCGGGTTTTGCCGGCGCGGCAGCCGCCTGGGCGATCACGCCACTGCTCAGCCCGGCCGGTTCGATCGCCAGGCGCCGAGCGCGAAAACGAGCCAGGCGGTGATCAGGGTGATGCCGCCGCTCGGCGTCACGCCCGGCGCCCAGATGCCGGTCAGGCTGCGCAGGTAAAGGCTGCCGGAAAAGAGCGCGATGCCGAGGATGATGAGCCAGCCGGCGAGCCTGAAGCACTTGACGGCCGGAAAGCGCGCGACGGTGAGACCGACGACGATGAGCGCGAGCGACTGCAGCTGGTGATAGTCGAGGGCCACCTGAAACAGTCCGCCCGGGTCGTTCGCCGCGAGGCGAGCCTTGAGCGCATGCATGCCGGCGGCGCCGAGGGCGACGGCCGTTGCCGCGCTGATCGCGCCGAGGAAGAGAAAGCAGCGCGCGCTGGCAGCTTCCCTCTGCATCGCCTCAGAGCTCGCTCGGGGTATTGAGGAGCGCCTGCTTGAACGAGAGCACGTGCGCATTGACCGCGGCAACTGCCGCGTCGACATCTCTTGCGGCGAGCGCAGCGATAATCGTGCGGTGCTCGGCTTGTACTTCGCGCAAGTGACCTGCGGTCGAGAGCGAAATCGCCCAGAAGCGCTGCGACCTGGCGTGCAGCACCTTGAGAATTTCGATCAGCAGCTGGTTTCTGGCCGCCGCGGCGATCTCTTCGTGGAACAGGCGGTCGATGTTCATGACGGCGGCAGTGTCGCGGCGCGCCGCGGCTGTGTCGAAGTCGTCGGCGAGCGAGCGTAGTTGCGCCAGCTGATCGTCGGTGATGTTCGTCGCGGCGAGACGAGCGCAGAGGCTTTCGTTTGCCGAACGCACCTCGATCAGTTCGAGCGCGTTGTCGATCGAGAGCGGCGCGACGATGACGCCCTTCCTCGGAATGATGCGAACGAGCCCCTCGTTGGAGAGCCGGTGCAAGGCGTGGTTGATCGGCGTTCGCCCGAACGACAGTTCGTGCATGAGATGGGCGGTGTTGAGGTAATCGCCCGGCGTGTAGGCGAGCGTCGTAACGCGTTCCTTGAGCAGGCTGTAGGCGAGTTCATTCTGCGACAGCTTCTGCGCGCGCGCCTTGCGCTGGCGCGTCTTCCCCAGCGGTCTTACGAGGATTTCCAAATCGCGTTCTCCGACGGTTGTGTCCTGGCCGCCAGGCCGGGCCAAGTTCCGGCGTGAAATCAGCTTGACTTAGTATAGACCGGGATTAAAATCAGTGTGAAATTTCACACTGCTGTGAGGCCAGGCTGGCGCTTCGCACGCGGGTGGGCAGGTCTGCTGCGCGTATCACGGGGACGACGGGAATCCGTGGTTCGACTCTAGATCCCGTTCGACAGGGAATTCGTCATGAAAGCACGTTTCATTTTCGCCGTGGCGCTCGCCGCGCTGATGAGCACGACGGTATCTGCGCAGACGCTGCCCAGAACGCAGCTCAAGGTCGTCGGCGGCCTGAGCAACCTCTCGGCTTACAACGACTACGAAAAGCCTTTCTGGACGCAGGTCGTCCCGTCGCTGTCGAACGGGCAGGTCACAGCCGAAATCAAGGGCTTCAACGAGATGGGCCTGAAAGGGCCGGAAGTGCTGCGCCTGATGTCGCAGGGCGTGATCGAGTTCGGCACCGCGACGCTCTCGTATTTCGCCAGCGACAATCCGATCAACGAAGCGGTCGACCTCGCCGGCCTGACCGCCGACGTGAAGAGCGCGCGCGCCGTCGTCGACGCCTTCCTGCCGGTCTACCAGAAGTTCTACGGCCCGAGCACCGGCATCAGACTCCTCGGCATTTCGCCGTATCCGGCGCAAGTGCTTTTCTGCAACGCCGAGATCAGGTCGCTCGCCGATCTGAAGGGCAAGAAAGTGCGCACGAGCAGCCGCACGCAGGCCGAATTCATCGAAGCGCTGGGCGGCGCGAGCGTGACGATGGCTTTTGGCGAAGTCGTTCCGGCGATGCAGAACAAGGTCGTCGATTGCGCGATCACGGGCTCGCTCTCGGGTTACTCGGCCAAGTGGTACGAAGTCTCGACGCATCTTTACGCGCTGCCGATCAACTGGAACTCGCAGATCCACGGCGTGAACCAGAAAGCCTGGGACAAGCTCGATCCGAAGGTGCAAGCCTTCCTGCAGTCGAACATCAAGGCGATGGTCGACAACATGTGGGACGCGGCCGCCGCGCAGACGCAGCAAGGCTACGACTGCAATACCGGTGCCGCCTCCTGCACACTGCCGGTGAAGGGCAAGATGGTGCTCGTCAAACCGACCGACGCCGATCGCGTCCTGCTCAAAAAGCTGATGCAGGAAGTGGTTCTTCCGAAGTGGGCGGCGCGCTGCTCGGCGACCTGCGTGCAGGACTTCAACGCGACGATCGGCAAGACGATCGGTCTTGCGGCCAAGAAATAAGCCGTCGCTCCCTGTCTGCGCTCATCGGCCGATCCCGGCCGATGAGCTTTGCTCTCGCAGTGTCCCCGGGCCTCCCATGACTTTCTCTGCTCCGCCGCCGCTCCTCGTCAGCCTGCTTCGCCGCACCCACGCGCTCTCGCTCGGCGCCGCCTGGTTCGGCGGCGGCCTGACGCTGGTCAGCGTCTTCATCATCTGTTTCGACGTCATCGTGCGCAAGTTTTTCGGCTTCACCATTGGCGGTGCCGACGAACTCTCGGGCTACGCGTTCGCGATCAGCACTTCGTGGTCGCTCGCCTTCGTCGTCCTGCACCGCGGCAACGTTCGCGTCGACGTGCTCTACCTGATGCTGCCGGTTCGCGTCTCGGCGCTGCTCGACTGGCTGGCGCTCGTCGCGCTCGGCGTCTTCATGGTCTATCTCACCTATTACGCTTCTTTCGTCGTCGAGACTTCGTGGCTGCAAAGCTCGGCGGCCAACACGCCACTCGCGACGCCGCTCTGGATTCCTCAGGGCCTGTGGCTTGCAGGCCTCGTCTGGATGTGCTTCGTGCTCGCGCTGATGCTCATCCGCGCCTCCTTCGCTCTCGTCACCGGCGACATCGACGCGGTCAAGGCGCTCTGCGGCGTGCGCACTTCGGAAGAGGAGGCGAGGGAAGAAGCCGACGCCGGCGAGCGGATGGTCAAGGGAGAAGCGGCATGATCACGACGACGATGGTTCTCCTCCTCGTGCTGATCGGGCTGTCGATTCCGGTCGGCGCCGCGCTCGGCGTCCTCGGGCTCATTCTCGACCCGGCTTTTTCGATGCTGCCGCTGTCGCGCGCGCTCGGCGAACTGACCTGGAGCGCGAGCAATGAATTCCTGCTCGTCGCGATCCCGCTCTTCATTCTGCTCGGCGAAGTCCTTTTGCGCGCAGGTTTTGCGGAACGCATGTACGGCGCGATGAGCCTGTGGCTGTCCTGGCTGCCGGGCGGCCTGATGCACGCCAACATCGGCGCCTGCACGCTCTTTGCCGCGACCTCGGGGTCGAGCGTGGCGACCGCGGCGACGGTCGGCACCGTGGCGCTGCCGCAGATCAAGCGCTTTGGCTACAATGAACCGCTTTTCCTCGGCAGCATCGCCGCCGGCGGAACGCTCGGCATCCTGATCCCGCCGTCGATCAACCTCGTCATCTACGGCGTGCTTACCAATTCGTCGGTGCCCAAACTCTACCTCGCAGGTTTCATTCCGGGCTTCCTGCTCGCCTCGCTGTTCATGCTCATCGTTATCATCGCCTGCCTGCTGCGCCCCGAGTGGGGCGGGCAAAGGATCACCGCGACCTGGGCCGAACGCTTGGCCAGCCTGAAGCACCTGATCCCGCCTTTCGCCATTTTCCTGATGGTCGTCGGATCAATTTACGCCGGGCTCGCGACACCGACCGAAGCGGCTGCGCTCGGCGTCTTCGGCGCGCTCATCCTCGCCCTCGTCGCCGGTCGCCTGTCCTTCGCGATGCTGCGCGAAGCGATCGAAGGAACGATGCGCTCGTCGGCGATGATCATGCTGATCGTCATTGCCGCTGGCTTCCTGAACTTCGTGATGGCGGCGACCGGCATCACGACCGTGCTCACCGACTCGATTGGCGGCCTCGGTCTTGCACCGGGCTGGATGCTGCTTGTCGTCATCGTTTTCTATCTGATCCTCGGCTGCTTCATGGAAACGCTCTCGATGATGATCGTCACCATCCCGATCGTTGCGCCGATCATGACGGCGGCCGGCTTCGATCCGATCTGGCTCGGCGTCGTCATCGTCGTCCTCGTCGAAGCCGCGCTGATCACGCCGCCCGTCGGCATGAACCTCTTCGTCGTGCAGAGCCTGCGCAAGAGCGGCTCGATGAACGCAGTGATCGTCGGCGCTCAGCCTTTCGTTGCGGCGATGCTCGCTCTCCTCGCGCTGCTCGCCTTCTTCCCCGACCTCGCGCTTTGGCTGCCGCGCGTTTTCGCCGGCAACTGAGTACGCTCGACCCTTCAACCATCGCAAGGACCGTCATGAAACTTCTCTTCGAGCTCTTCATCGCCGGGCAAGGCGCCCAGTCGCTTGCCGTCGACATCGACAACTTCGTCGTCGCCGGCTGGGCCGGCCGCAACCTCGCGGCGATCGAGCATCACATCGAGGAACTCGCGGCGCTCGGCGTGCCGCGGCCGAGCGCCGTGCCGCTCTTCTACCGCGTCGCTGCCAACCAGCTGACGCAGGCTTCCCGCATCCAGGCGGTCGGACCCGACTCGTCGGGTGAAGTCGAAACGCTCGTCTTTGTCGAGGGCGGGCAGATGTATGTTGCGCTTACCTCGGATCACACCGACCGCAAGCACGAGACGCAGAGCGTCGCGCTCGCCAAGCAGCTGTGCGCCAAGCCCGTCGGCACCGAGGCGTGGCGATTTGCCGACGTCGCCGACCACTGGGACGAGCTCGTGATCCGCTCTTGGATCGACGAAAACGGCAGCAAGGTCCTTTATCAGGAAGGCACGCTCGCCGCGCTGCGCACGCCGGCCGATCTCATTGCGGGGTATGCTAAGGGCGGCGCGCTGCCGCAGGGCACGGCGATGAGCTGCGGCACGGTCGGCGCAATCGGCGGCATCCGCCCCTCGAGCGCTTTCACGATGGAATTGTTCGACCCCCGCCATCGCCGCAGCCTGCATCACCGCTACGAAATCGAAGTGCTTCCTGAAATCGCCTGAAGACTTCAGGAATCCGACTCGCGAAAGAGACGATATGCCGATGACCCCAATCGCTCCAATGACGCCGATTGCGCACTACGCCGACGCCCTCGCCGCCGGACGTAGTTCATCCGTTGAACTCGTCGAAGCGGCGCTCGCGCGCATCGCAGCGCCCGCGGGCGAGGGCGAGCGCGTGTTCACTCGCGTTTATGCCGGGCGCGCCCGCGCCGCGGCGCAGGCATCCGACGCGCTGCGCGCAGCGGGGCTTGCGCGTTCGCCGATCGACGGCCTGCCGATCTCGATCAAGGACCTTTTCGACGTCGCCGGCGAGACGACGCTGGCAGGCTCGCTGGTACGAAAAGGCGAAGCGCCGGCGACGACGAGCGCAATCATCGTCCAGCGCCTGCTCGCGGCCGGCGCGATCATCATCGGCCGCAGCAACATGACCGAGTTTGCCTACTCCGGGCTCGGCATCAACCCGCATTACGGCACGCCCGCCAACCCCTGGGATCGGCAGACCGGGCGCATCCCGGGCGGGTCGTCTTCGGGCGCGGCGATTTCGGTCACCGACGGCATGGCGGTCGCCGGCATCGGCAGCGACACCGGCGGTTCGGTGCGCATTCCGGCGGCGCTCTGCGGCCTTGCCGGTTTCAAACCGACGGCGCGGCGCGTGCCGACTGGCGGCGCGCTGCCGCTTTCCGAGCATCTCGATTCGATTGGGCCGCTGGCGCCGACGGTTGCTTGCTGCGCGGTGCTCGACGCGATTCTCTCCGGACAAGGCGAGCGCGGCTGGCAACTGCCGGCGCCAGCCGCGCTCGCGGGTTTGCGCCTCGCGGTGCCGGCGACCGTCGTTCTCGAGCGCATGGACGACACGGTGGCCAAGGCCTTCGAGGCCGCGCTCGCGCGGCTTGCAACGGCCGGCGCCCTGGTTCGCGAGATCGCGGTCCCGGCTTTCGCGCGGCTTTCGGGCATCAACGCCAAGGGCGGCTTTACCGCCGCCGAAGCTTTCGCTTTCCACCGCGAGCTCATCGCGCGCGCGGCTGACGGCTTCGACCCGCGCGTCATTTCGCGCATCCTGCGCGGCGAGGACATGAGCGCGGCCGACTTCATTGATCTCATGCGTGCGCGCCGGCAGTGGATCGCCGAAGTCGAGGCGACGATCGCCGGCTTCGACGCGATCGTGATGCCGACGGTGCCGGTCGTCGCGCCGCCGATCGCCGAGCTCGTCGCCAGCGACGAAGCGTATTTTCGCGCCAACGGCCTGATCCTGCGCAACCCGACGATGATCAACTTCCTCGACGGCTGCGCGCTGTCGATTCCCTGCCAGGCGAACGGCAGTGCGCCGGTCGGCCTGATGCTCGCGGGGCCGGCGATGAGCGACGCGCGCATCCTCTCGATCGGGCTGGCCGTCGAAGCGCTCGTTTCCGGACGCGCCTAGTCTCGGCCGTCGCTGGCGATCCGCGCGCTCGAGCTCACGCGGGCTCGGACGCCAGCGACGCCAGGCCGCCTTGACTGCGCCAGCGCAGATTACCTTTTTCAACCAAGCCGCAGGACAAGGCCATGGCCTTGTCCCCCGGCTTGAACGTCAACTCTTGCCAAAAAACAGGTCTGGCAACCAGAGAACCATACTCGGGAAAATGCAGGCCAAGACAATCAACAGAATCATCAGGAAGAAGAACGGCGCTGAACCGACGATGACGTCCGATAGTTTTTCCTTTGAGATTCCTTGTATGACAAAGAGATTCAGACCCATGGGCGGGGTGATCATGCCGATTTCGGACAACACGACATAGATGATGCCAAACCAGACGAGGTCGAAGCCCGCTTCCTTGATGAGCGGGATCACCGTCGGGGCGGTGAGCAGCAGCATCGAAATCGGATCGACGAAACAACCCAATATCAGATAAATGATGCTTACGTACAGCAGAATCATCCACTTCGACGTGCCGGAGCCAATCAGCAACTCGGAAACCGCTTGCGGGATGCCCGCCCGCGAGAAAAAGGCGGCGAGGATGCTTGAACCAATCACGATGAAAAGCACCATGCACGACGTTTCGAGCGAACTTTGCAGTGATTCCTTCAAGAAGGTCCAGGAAAATCGACGCAAGATCATTGCCAGCAGAACGGAGGTAACGGCGCCGACGGCCCCGGCCTCGGTCGGTGTCATGATGCCGGAGAAAACGCCGCCCAGAACGACGATCCCGAGAATCCAAAGCGGCCACAGATCGACAAGTCCTAATGCGAGCCCCTTCATGGTGAACGGGTCTTCCTTCGGAGCCAGCGTCTTGTCCTTGCTGAAGACAACCTTGAGCGCAATATAGAGCATGAACAGCCCGGACAAGATGATGCCCGGAAGGATGCCCCCGGCGAACAATCGCCCAATTGACTGTTCGGCGGCGGCGCCATAAACAATCATGTTAATGCTGGGCGGGATCAGGATGCCCAGGGTACCGCCCGCAGCCAGTGAGCCGAGGGTCAGCTTGGGGTCATATCTGCGCTTTTTGAGCTCCGGAACGGCAACGGTTCCGATGGTTGCGGCAGTCGCCGGGCTGGAACCGGAGATGGCTGCGAACATCGCACAGGCAGCGATATTCGAATGCAGGAGACCACCGGGAATCCACGCGAATATTCGGGAAGCGCCGCGATAGATCATATTGGACATTTCACACTTTACGAGCACTTCCCCCATGAAGATATAAACGGGAATGGCCGTCATGATGAAGCTGTCAAGCGTCCGAAACGGAATAAAGATAGCCAGACTCGCATCGCCTTGAAAAACATAGAGGCCGAGCACGCCAACCAAAGCCAGGGAAATGGCAATGGGTATTCCGATGAGCAGGAAAGCAAATAGAACAATGGACGAAAGCAGCAATAGCGGTAACGGGTCTATGAATATCATTGCTCAATTCCCTCATCGAAGTCAGTGCACGGAAAGTCAACGACTGAATGTTTATCACTCAGGAGATCGATCGGCCAGCAAGCATCATTCGCATTCGTTGATTGACTCAACAATGCGCCATACCGTCATTCCTGTTTCGTTTGCAACTCTTTCCTTTTTCTTGCCGCCTCTAAAACAAAGGCCACGGCCAGCATTGCTGAGCCAACCGGCACAAGGAGGTAGGGAATCCACATCGGCATGTGCAGCGAGGTAATGGATTGCGTATTCAGATTCTTCACCACCGGATACCAGGTGGCCCAGGTCAACCAGGTCATGAAGGCCGCGCTCAATAGATAGACCACCACTTCCAGTTTTTTGCGTTTAACCTCGGGCAGTCGGCTCGTAATGATCTCGACGGTAATATGCTTTTCCGCCTTGAGCGTGTGAGCAAGCCCCAATGAAACGATAGCCACCAGCATGTAACCGGAGAGTTCATCGGCGACAAGCGTTGATTTTCCAAATAGTGTGCGACCGATTACATCGATGGTAATCAGCAAGGTCATAATCAGGATCAGCACCTCTCCCGAAGTCTTTGACACTCGATAGAGAAGCCTTACCAATAGTTTTCCCACATCAGCCAAGGATCCGCCCTCCATAAGTTTTACGGCGAAAAGGCGGCTCCCGGGTCGCTTCACCCCGGAAGCCCGCTTTGTCTTCGATTACAGGCCGAGAGCTTTAACCGAATCATCCAGGGCGCGTTTGTTCTTTGCGTCTTTCGCTGCCCATTTCGCCCATAAGCCACGCGACGCATCGATCCAGGCCTTGTTTTCAGCCGCACTCGGTTCATGCATGGTGATGCCTTTGCTAACAAGAACTTGCTTCTGCTTGCCCACTTCTACTTCATAGTTCGTCATGATTCGCTTCTGGCATTCAGCGAGCTCCTCAGAGAGGATGGTCTTGTATTCGGCGGGCAGATCCTTCCATTTCTTTTCATTGACAGCCGTCCAGGTGACACCTGGTTCAAGACGAATGGCGTAATAATGGCTGCCGATTTCCCACATCGAATTCTCGACCATTGCCTGAGGCCCTGTATTGAGCGCGTCCATGACGCCTCTTTGCATCGACGTATAAACTTCGGATACGGGCATATAAATCGCTTCGCCGCCGAGGGACTGGATCAACTCGGCATCCGGTGCACGCCACACTCTGATCTTCATTCCCTTCAGGTTAGCCAGATTGGGAATCGGTTTCCTGGCAAGAAGGTCTTGCGGAAACCAGGCAAAGAAGCCGTTGGGAAGAATGGTGTATCCCGCGCTCTTAACCGCCTCGTTGAGCATGGGTTGCACCGCGGCGTTGACTTTAACGGTGCTCTCCTGATTGGTGGTGAGGTTGGGCAGGTCGAAAACGCCAAGGAAGGGGTAAATACCGCTCATTACCGGCGACAGCAGCCAGGCCATGTCAATGGCGCCTTTGGACAGGGCGTCAGGGAATTCACTGCGGTCGATACCGATTTCCTTGGCGACGAGAACGCGAATCTGGAAATTGTTATTGGTTCGCTCCTTGATTTTCCGCGTCATCTCGACGACTTGCTTGGTGAACGGATTAGTGAGCGTGGATTCGGTCGTTTGAAAAACCCAGTTGACCCGCTGCGCGAGCGCCGAGCCCGTCATCAATGCCGATAGCCCCACAACGACCATGCTGGCGGTTGCGATGCTTTTAAGAAACTTGCTGGTTTTCATGGTAGTCCTCCGCGACATTCTCAAAGTTGGCGATAGAAACTATCGTCGATGCTGCTCTGGATCGCCCGTGCTGCCTCGCTCGAACAGCAGTCGGGCATGGAATGCCTCGGCCACGAGCGATGACACCACGTACGGCGGTTTAACTGCGCGCCTGAAAACAATTTCAAGGCCTTCAGCGAAGCCTGCTTCAGCTCTCTGCCCGGGCCTTACAGCGCTCGCGCGTGTTTTCTGGAAATGATCTCGGCGAGCAGGAGGTGCCATCCTTTCAGGAAGGCATTGCGAAACAGCTGGACAGGGCCGTATGACGCGAACTCTCCCGGCAGAAGCCCGTCGTCGTCGTAGGCTTTCCTGAAGTCGGGGAACTTGGCGCGCAACTCGGCGATCACGGCGGCCGGCGTTTCTTCATCGAGCTTCGGCGCGACCTTGATGCCAGAGTCGATGATCTCCTGAGCCGTGCTCCAGTTGATCGTCACGTGCACCTTGCCGCCGATCAGCCCGGTGAAATGGTAGTCTTCGCGCGCTCCGCCACCCATCATGATGGCGTCAAAGCCAGAATCCCTGAGCATCCGGTACTGCTTGCGAGCCACCGCGAGTCCCGCGCAACCGAGCACCTTCGGGTCAATGTCTATCTCTTGCCGGGCCGCCAGCTTTTGCAGGTATTCGTCGAAGATGCCGGTGATATGGGTAACGAAAAGAGGCGGGCGGTTGCCGGATTTTTTGGCGGCAAGTTCATAGCGCTCGCAAATGGCGCGCGCCTGGGATACGGCGAAAACCTCGGTCGCACAAATCGGAATATTCTCGAAGACGCAGAATTCGATGGCTTCGATCGCGCCATTGATGACCGGGATTTTCGCCATGTAATTGCGGCCAAGTGCCCGGTTGTCCTGTACCGCCTTGATCGTGCGAGCGGTGTTTTCGTCGATACGCGGATCAAGCTGGATGGTGACGAATCCCTCGGTGCCGCCACTGCGATCCCAGATCGGTTCGAATGCCCGCATGATCCGCTGCACCACACGTTGATAGACGAGCATCGCGGCTTCATCGACATCGCCGACTTGTTCAATCGTCGCATCTATGAGGTTTCGCAGGTAGTCCGATTCAACGTTCAGCAGACGCGAGCAATACGCGGGATTCGTCGTACACGCGATGGCCCCATGCCCAATAGCCAGTTCAATTTCTTGCGCGGTGGGATTGTTGATCCAGAAACGGTTGTCGGTTTCCTTGTGAAGAATCGAGAAATAGTGTTCCATCTGCGTCTGCCTTCCTGTGGGTCACGCCACTTTTCTGATAATTGTGTGAAGAGGACACTGCAGCAAGAAGAGAAGAGCCGGCAGTTGAAGCCGTGCAGTGCGCCGCCAATTGCGACATGCGGCAACTGCCCTGACTTATTCAGCTGAAACCGGCTCCGTCCTCTTTCGAACGTCAACTAATCGATAGGAGCATCCAGCTCGGCGCCACGTCGGTGATTGACAAAGAAGCGGCGGCTCTTTCCGTGCACCTGCGAATAAAGGATGATGCATTCGAGCATATGGACATAGGATCGGGCATAGCTGATGTCGACCATGTCGAATGCGGCGATCGCCCTGCCAAAGCACCCCTCGACTGCCCCGCCGTTGATCGCCGCGCGCAGGACGATCTCGGTGAGTTCCGGCGTCTGCAGCAGTCCCTCGATTTCACTCACGGCTTCCACCGCCGCCATGAAAGCGTAGCAACCGAACTCGGTAATCGTGGCAATGATCGGGCAATCGCAAGTCCCCTCGGCAGAGATCAGCGCGCCTCTCGGAAGGATTTTCTCGATTTCCGGCTTTGCAAATCCCATCCCCGCTTCGTTTCCGAGGTCGCCGATTCCGATCGTGAGACCGCCCTGTTGCCGGACCGCTTCGAACAGCTCATCGACCGGCGCACACCAGGGCAATTCTCCGCCCAGGGCGCTGTAGTACTTGCCATCCTTGGTTTTGCCACAGTGCTCTTCTGAAATCATGACCTTGGGCTTGAGCGTCAGCAGCTTGTCCATGATCGGCTGAGCCGCCTGGCCCTGGGGCAGCGGGACGAGGGCAACCGAGTGATGGACGCTTGCCGCCTGACCAATGTCGTAATAAACGTTGAGTTCGGCAACCTTGCAGGCCGGTTCGATGGCCGCAAAACAATTTTCCTCGGCGACGATGATGGGAACGGCGTCGAGCAGACTGACCATGCGCGCCAGCAGTGCGGCGGCAACAGGCCCGTCCGTTTCGATCTTCAGCGACGGTTTGATGAGAAATCCGGTGCCGATAATGACATAGTCGCCCGGCTTGACCGCCGCCAGGAAGCGCTTCGCCGCATACGTCGAAAGGGGTTCGCCAACACGCCCCGCCATTACTTCGTAAATGGGTTTCAGGATACCTCTGGCATGCAGGTCGCAGGTCATGATGTTGTCGATGGCTTGACCGACGTGCAGGAGTCGCTGTTCGTTAAAACCCTTCATCTTTTCCCCCTTTGATTTTCGTTTAAATCAGAATAATGGCGGTGCGCTATTCGTACTTGCCTCTGCCGTCAATTGAGAAAACCGCTTCGACGTAACCGTTGCGGACGCCGAAGAAGAAGTCGTATTGATTGAAGGTCGTGCAGCAGTGGGCGGGCGCGAGCGTTAGAACGTCGCCGACCTTGCAGTCTGAGAGCTTCTCGGTCGCGTCGATCAGGCAATGTTCTTCATGCAGCGCCAAAGTTGCCTTGCGATCGTCAATCAGCGTGGGCAGCCCCTGATCGTACGGACAGCCTTTCTTGCCGCAGTCGGTGACGATCCGCTTGGTTGCCTTGTACGTGCTGCACACCGTCGTAGGGATGAAAAGCGCTTCCTTGAACGGGAAGGTGACGTTGTTGGCGTAGTAAGCGGTTTCCATGACAAGGTAGGAGCCGGGCTGAACCTCTGTGATTCCCTTCTTGTGAATGGCATGAGCCATCGTCCCGGTGGAGGAAACCGACACGATCTCGACCGGGAAACCGGCCGCTTCAATCGCCTGCCTCGCCTTGATGGCGAAGACGATGCCGGGAATGTCCGCTTCGCCGTCGCATTTTTGCCGTTTCTGTTCGTCGCTCATGCCGCGGAAAGCGCCCTCGTAGGCCTGAATTCCCTTGAATTTCAGGCCCGGCAGACGGTGGATGTGCTGGGCAAGCGCAACGGCTTCTTCGATGCTGCGTACGCCGGATCGATGAAGTCCGGAGTCCACTTCAATGACCGCGGGAACGACTACCTTCATCTCGCAGGCAATCTTGCTGATTTCGTCCGCGTTCGAAATCGCGTCGATCGCTGTAATAACTTCCGAATATCGATTCAAGCCGCAAAGCACCTGAATCTTGTCTTTGCCGATGGTCTGATTTGCCAGCAAGACGCTCTTGATCCCGCCTCGTGCCAGAACTTCTGCCTCGCCGAGCTTTGCGCAGGTCATGCCAATGGCGCCGCCATTGATCTGAATGTGCGCCAGGGCGAGACTTTTATGCGCCTTGAAATGCGGGCGATACTTGACCGGGGTTCCCTTTACGAAGTCATTCATTGCCTTCGTATTGAAATCCATCACATCCAGGTCCAAACACAGGCAGGGTGTCGGAAGTTCCTTGAAATGTTTGCCGATGAATGCTTCGCTGATAGGTAAGTACATTTTGTTTAGTCTCCCTTTATTGACGAGCGATGACCTGTTAATAGTTGCTGACAAGAAACGTAATGCGATCGATCAGCCCTTGATTTCTGCAAGCCTGGATGACGTTTTCAATCGCCTCTATTTACTGTTTTGACGAGACCTTGTCGGCGATCTGCCTCATGGCGTGTTGTTTCGGGATGTTCGGCGTGGGCGAGAGGCGCGAGCCAGAGGCCTGTGGGCGAAGAAGGCAAAACAGTCTTCGCCGCGCGGGCGATACTGAACTCTTGCGAGTGACGACGACGCCTGCCACAGGAAGGGCGTTGGCAAGAGGGCGGATGCGGAAGCTCTGCCCGCCATCCGAGCACAAATCGGCGATTTCATGAGTGGAAACCCGACTAGTTTCACAAGTTGATTCCGCGAATCGCGGGACGATTGTTCCGTGCTTCCTCTGTCTTGACCAAAAAGGCTTGGCGCATTCTGTGGCGATGGGTGACTTCGCGCAAATGACTAATACTGATATGGCCATTAGTGAAAATTCTGCGTCAGGCGCGACGAACGAAGAATTCCGGATGGTCTCGTGGCCACTGGCTATGCAGCGATCGCGGAAGACGTACAGGGCAGCGTTGAACGCCGCCCGTTCAGGTGCGGGCAGGCTCGTTGGCAGGGCTGCGCGGCCGCTTGCGATGGTCGGCAGTGACCAGACTTGGCTCGTCGTCGCGGTCGTCGACCCTGCGCGCGGCGCTTGCATCGAGCATTGAGAGACATCCCTGAACCGATGCTATCGGTTCAATAGAGCATGTCCAGGATGACTTTGTCTCGTTCCGCCTTGAATTCGAGGCACTGCAATCGCAGCTATTCCCCGAACGAACTGACCCGCTGGTCCGGTTTGGACAGGTGTACCAGGCGATAGGCGGCTGGAGACGGCACGGCAATTCCGCCGAACACCGGCTTGAGCCGACCGTCAAGGATATGCTCTATGACCAAGGCGGCACGCCCCATTGCCACCCCCTGGCCATCGAGGGCCTGCGTCAGCGCCAACTGGAAGAGATTGAAACGCCTGCCGGTACCGATCTTGCGCACGTCCGTTCCGGTCGTGCGCAGCCAGAACATCCACTCAGCTTCCTCCTCCGCATTGGTCCACGCGGTGGCGTCGTGCAAAAGCATGGCGCCATCAAGGTCAGCAGGCACGACCAATTCCGGATGCGCGTCCAAAAACGCAGGGCTCGCCACGGGGAGCAGGTATTCATTGAGCACGACGCTCGATTCCAGGTCAGGGTAAGAACCGAGGTCGTAGCGGATCGCCGCATCAATGCCTTCGCGCGAGAGCGTCGACTTTCCCAGCGCATGAAACTCTGCGGACACGCTCAAATCTATCTGTGGATGCTGTCTGTAGAAACCGCCGATGCGTGGCATCAGCCACAAGAGCGCAAAAGACGGATAGCAGCTCAGTTGCAGCTTGCCTTCGGTGTGCTGGCGGTGCAGGCGTGCAAGAATTCCCTCGAGGCCGTCGAGCGCCTGCGTCGCGGCCTCGGCCAGTTGCTTGCCCGCCTCGGTGAGGACGAGCTGCCGCGGTGTACGACTGATGAGCGCCATGCCCAGGCGGGCTTCGAGCTCACGCACCTGTTGGCTGACCGCCCCTTGCGTCAGGCACAACTCCGCTGCGGCGTGAGTGAAACTTTCGAGGCGCGCCGTCGCTTCGTAGCACCGCAGCCACGATAGAACCGATGCATTAAGCCTTGCACGTCTCATTCTCGCGCGCAACCCTCGCTCATAGCCCAGCCAGCATGGTTCATCAGCGCGTGAACCATTACTCAGGACGAACCCAAATCGGACACGGTGCATCATATACCCATATTGATCCAAAGGTCGGCCCCGCGAGCGCGGGCCGGGCGATAAGTGCCAGCCTTGCTCGCCATTCGCCAGGCGGGCGGCCACGCCGGCGGCGATCGATTCGGGTAACATGAAGGAAACGCTGATTTCCAGCGCGCAACCGGAGGAGAGATGAAGCTGACTGCCGCACAGACCCTGCGTTCGGCGATTGCCCGCGGCGAGTGGAGAAAACCCACCTCCGGCCTCGCGAGCGGATTCACGCAAGCCAACGTCGTCATCCTGCCGAAGCAATACGCTTTCGATTTTCTGCTTTTCTGCGGCAGGAACGAGCGCCCCTGCCCGATCATCGACGTCTGCGAGGCCGGCGTCACCGCGCCGCCCGTCGCAGGGCCCGACGCCGACATCCGCATCCACGTCCCGCGCTACCGGATTTTCCGCCACGGCGAACTCGAGCGCGAGGTCGACGACATCCGCGAGGAATTCAGCGCCGACATGGTGACTTTCCTCCTCGGTTGCAGCTTCACTTTCGAGCAGGACCTCATCGACAACGGCGTTCCGGTTCGCCACATCGAACTTGACCGCAACGTCCCGATGTACATCACCAACACCGCGTGCCGGCCGGCCGGCGTCTTCTCGGGGCCGATGGTCGTGAGCATGCGGCCGATCCCCGAAGCGCTCGTCGCCAAGGCGACTGCGATCACCGCCAGATACCGCAGGGCGCACGGCGCGCCGGTGCACGCGGGCGACCCTGCCGTCCTCGGGATCAAGGATTTGCAGCGCGTCGATTTCGGCGATCCGCCCGAAATCCGCAAAGGCGAAGTCCCGGTTTTCTGGGCCTGCGGCGTGACCCCGCAAATGGCCTTGAAACAGGCGAAGCCCGATCTTGTCATCACGCACGCGCCCGGCTATATGTTCGTCAGCGATATCCGCGACAAGGATCTTGCGCAATCGTGACGATCTCTCTCGACGCTGATTTGCAGCAGGCCATCGCCCGTTTCGAAACCCTTGTGCGCAGCGACCCCGGCAACCGGGGCTTTGCCGCGCTCGTCCCGAACAGTGAGCTTCTCGAAGCCGCTCGCGAACTGCTTGCCGGCGAACGCGTGATTCTCGTCACCGGTTTTTGCATCCGCGACGCGCGCATCGGCGAAACCGACGGGCCGCCGGGAACGCTGGCGCTCGCCGACGCGCTGCGCGCGCTCGGCAAGAAAGTCCTGATCGTCACCGACGCCTACAGCGAGACGCTGCTCTCAGCCGGTGCCGCAGTCTATGGCGCGCCGTTTCGGACGCTTTGCCTTGAACTGCCGCAGGAAAATGCCGACCGTCAGATCGACGCCCTGCTCCAGGGCTTCGCGCCGACGCAGATCGTCGCGATCGAGCGCCCCGGCAGCGCCTTCGACGGCCATCTTTACTCGATGCGCGGCGAACGGCTCGACGACCTCGTCGCGAAGGCCGACCGCCTCTTCGTTCCCGGTTTCCCGTTCGCGGCGAAGGCGATGGGTGCGCCGGCGCGCAACTACCGCACGATCGCGATCGGCGACGGCGGCAACGAGCTCGGCTTCGGCGCCGCGCGCGATGCGATGAAAGATGAAATCGCGCACGGCGAACTCATTTTCTGCGCGACGCCTGCCGACCATCTGATCCCTGCCGGCATCTCGAACTGGGGCGCTTACGCGCTCGTCGCCGCGCTTTCGGTCGTTGCGCGCAAGCTCTTGATCGCGCCGCCCGAACGCGAACGCCAGGTGCTCGCTGCACTCGTCGGCGCCGGCGCCGTCGATGGCGTCAGCAAGGCGAACACGATGTCGGTCGATGGCCTTGCCTGCGACGACTACCTCGACGTCATCGCGAGGCTCTACGATGAGACGCGCGCGCAGCTCGCGTCGGGACAGCAAGAGAGGACCAGGCCATGACGATTGCAGCAGAGCTCGTTTTGCTCGACAAGAACGTCGTCGAGGCGTTGCTCACGCCCGATGCGGTCGCCACTGCGGTGCGCGAGGCTTTCGTCCTGCACAGCGGCGGCGAGGGGCGCGTTTTTCCGCTGATCCGCGAAGCGTTAAAAGACGGCGTCTTCGGCATCAAGGCCGGCGATGTGGCGAGAGAGTCGCTGCTCGGCTTCAAGGCGGCGGGCTTCTGGCCTGGCAACCGCGCGCGCGGCGGCGAGCCGCATCAGGCGACGATCGTCCTCATCGATCCGGCGAGCGGCCGGCCGCAGTGCGTGATCGACGGCAACGCCGTGACGACGATGCGCACCGGCGCCGCCGGCGGCATCGGCATTGCCTGGCTGGCGCGACCCGAGACGCGTAGCGCCTGCGTTTTCGGCAGCGGCGTGCAGGCCAAGGTGCAAGTCGAGTTCGCCTTGCGCGCGCTGCCCGCGCTCAAGGAGGTGCTGTACGTCACCGTCGATGATCGCCCCGACGCGGCCTTCGAGCGCGCGCTTTCCGGGTGCTGCCGCCTGCTGCACGCGAGCGATCGCAACGCCGCGGTCGCGGCCAGCGAGCTCGTGATCACCGCGACGCCCGGGCGCGGGCCGCTCTTTGACGCCGAGGCCGTGCGCGCGGGAACGCACCTTAACTGCGTCGGCGCCGACACGCGCGGCAAGCGCGAGTTGCCCGAGGGCCTGCTCGCGAAGGCGCGCCTCTTCGTCGACGACGAGCAGCAGGCAAGACAGATCGGCGAGTTGCAGTGGGGGGGTGCGGACGCCCACGCCTGCACGCAGATCGGCGACCTCATCACCGGCAAGGCGAAGTTTGCGCGCAGCGCGAGCGACATCACGATCTTCGACATGACCGGCCTTGCCCTGCAGGACCTGACCGTCGCCCGCCTGCTCCATGAAAGCGCGCAGAAGCAGCAGGCCGGCGCGCGCATCGACTGGCCCTGGTAGATTTTCAAAGCTCACGCAAAGGACACCCCATGCAGAACCTTCCGACTTACGCCGACGTCGCCGCTGCCGCCAAGCGGCTGCAAGGGCAGGCGCACCGCACGCCGGTGATGCGCTCGACGACCGCCGACCGCGAACTGAGCGCGCAGATCTTTTTCAAGTGCGAGAACCTGCAGCGCATGGGCGCTTTCAAGTTCCGTGGCGCATTCAACGCGCTCGCCAAATTCGACGAGCGGCAAAGAAAAGCCGGCGTCGTCGCTTTCTCGTCCGGGAACCACGCGCAGGCGATCGCGCTTTCGGCGTCGCTTCTTGGCATCGCCTCGACGATCATCATGCCGCACGATGCGCCCGCGTCGAAAGTCGCCGCGACCAAAGGCTACGGCGGCAAGGTCGTTTCCTACGACCGCTATTGCGAAGACCGCGAAGCGATCGGCCGCAAGCTCGCCGAGGAAGAAGGTCTGACCTTGATTCCACCCTACGATCACCCCGACGTGATCGCCGGCCAGGGCACGGCGGCGCACGAGCTCATCGACGAAGTCGGCGAACTCGACGCGCTGTTCGTTCCGCTCGGCGGTGGCGGTCTCCTGGGCGGGACGGCGCTGGCGGCGCGCGCTCTCTCCCCCCGATGCAAGCTCTACGGCGTCGAGCCGGCGGCCGGCAACGATGGCCAGCAATCCTTCCGCTCGGGTGCGATCGTGCATATCGAGACGCCGAAGACGATTGCTGACGGCGCGCAGACGCAGCACCTCGGCCACTACACTTTCGAGATCATTCGCCGCGAGGTCACCGACGTCCTCACCGCGAGCGACGAGGAACTCGTCGACTGCATGCGCTTTTTCGCGACGCGCATGAAGATCGTCGTCGAACCGACCGGCGCCCTGGGCTACGCCGGCGCGCGCGCGATGCAGGCCGAGCTCGCCGGCAAACGCGTTGGCGTCATCCTCAGTGGCGGCAACGTCGACGCCGCGCGGCTCTCGCTTCTGCTCGCCGGCTAAGCCGCAGGCGCGGCTTTAGATTACCTTGTCGTAGCCGAGCGAGCGCGCGATGCGGCGAGCGGTGTTCATCTGGTGCTCGCGCGAGTTTTTCTCGGCCGCGTCGTTGTCGCCGTCGAGAATCGCCTGGAGGATCGCGCGGTGTTCGCGGCAGGCTTCGTCGAAACGGCCCGGGAGTTCGAGCGAAAGCGCGCGGTACTGCTCGCTCTGGTGGTAATACTGGAGCGCGAGGCTGGCAATTCGCGGCGCCTGCGCGGCTTCGAAGATGATGTTGTGGAACTCGAAGTTCTGCCGCAGCACCGTCTTGTGGTCTGCGCCGGGCTTTTCCATCTGATCGCACAACCTGACCAGCTGCTTTTTCTGCGCCTCGGTGATGTGTCTTGTCGCCAGCTGCGCACAGACGCCGGCGAGCGCGGCGCGGATGTAATAGACCTCGAGGATTTCCTCGATCGACAGCTTGCGCACGAAAGCGCCGCGGTAGGGAATGTTTTCGACGAGGCCGACCGAAACGAGGCGGTTCAAGGCCTCGCGGATCGGCGTGCGGCTCACGCCCAGGCGCTTCGAGAGCGCCAGCGAGTTGAGCAGATAGCCGGGCTCGACTTTGCCGGTGAGAATCTCGTCGCGCAGCGTCTCGAAGACGATGTCCTGCATGCTTCGATACACCTCGCGGATCGACGCCGGGGCCGCCGCTGCTGACATGGCGCCTGCGATGGTCGGATCAACATCGTTCAACTGCGGGTCTCCCTGGAAGTCCTGGCGCGCACGAAAAAATTGGATACAGTATTCACCATACGAAAAACAATGTCGGGATGTCAAGCGCCGGCGGGATCGGTGCCTGCGCTTCGCTGAGGCACGGATCGGTGCAATGCGCTTCGCTTATTGCACCCTATAACCTTTCTGCGAAGAGGGGAAATGAGATTGACAAGGCCGCGGGGTTTGCATACTGTATATTGTATCCAATCATAAACGCCGCCGCGGCAAAGCACCCGGCGAGCGGCGGTCGGGGCTTGGCACCCGGCACGAAAAAATTCAGGGCGGATCGCAAATGGCGTCGATCGAGATTCTTGACGTAAGCAAAGCTTTCGGGGCCACGCAGGTCCTGCACAACATCGACCTCGAAGTGCCCGACGGCGAATTCCTCGTCCTCGTCGGCCCTTCGGGTTGCGGGAAATCGACGCTGCTGCGCATGATCGCCGGGCTCGAAGAGGTGTCGAGCGGCGAGATCGTCATCGGCGACCGCGTCGTCACCGACTTGCCGCCGAAGAGCCGCGACATCGCGATGGTCTTCCAGAACTACGCGCTCTATCCGCACATGACGGTGCGCGACAACATGGCGTTCAGCCTGAAACTGCACGGCGTCGACAAGCCCGACATCGCGCGCCAGGTCGCCGACGCGGCAGCGATCCTCGACCTCACGCCCTATCTTGAACGCTATCCGCGCCAGCTTTCGGGCGGGCAGCGCCAGCGCGTCGCGATGGGCCGCGCCATCGTGCGCAAACCGCAGGTCTTTCTTTTCGACGAACCGCTCTCCAACCTCGACGCCAAGCTGCGCGTGCAGATGCGCGTCGAAATCAAGGCGCTGCACCAGCGCCTCAAGGCGACCTCGATCTACGTCACGCACGACCAGATCGAGGCGATGACGATGGCCGACCGCATCGTCGTTCTCAACGCCGGTCGCGTCGAGCAGATCGGCTCGCCGCTCGAACTCTACGATGCGCCGGCCAACCTCTTCGTCGCCGGTTTCATCGGCTCGCCGGCGATGAATTTCATCAAGGGCCATCTGCGGCGCGACGCCGATGCGACCTGGTTCGAAAACGCCGCCGGTCAGCGCCTGCCGGTCGCCGCCGCGCTGAACGGGGCCGGGAAGGACGGGCAGGAAGTCGTCTACAGCTTCCGGCCCGAGCACCTCTCGCTCGTCGCGGCCGAGGCCAAAGCGGGCGTCGCGGCCAAGCTCCTCGTCATCGAGCCGACCGGCGCCGACACCCACGTCTATTGCGATTTCTGCGGCCAGCAGGTCTGCGCGGTCTTTGGCGAGCGCCTCGATTTCAGGCCCGGCGACACGCTGTGGCTGCAACCGAAAAGCGAATTTGTTCACCTGTTTGATGCCGCGAGCGGCGGTGTTGTGAACTGAGGGTGGAACTGCGTAGTGAAGCGATCGTATCGGCTGAACGACAACCAAGGAGGCTCCAAAATGAAGAAGTGGAATCTGAAACGCGGCGTGTCCGCGATGGTGACTGCGGCGGTGCTGACGGTAATTTCGGGCGGTTCGGCGATCGCGGCCGAGCCGCCTCCCGGTTTCCCGAAAGACAAGGTCACGATAGAGATCTGGTGGCACGAGTACGGGCCCTTCACGGCCTACGTCAAAGAGCTGATCGAGGCGTACAAGAAGGTTCGCCCGAACGTCACGGTCAATCCCGTGATCATGTCCTCCGGCGACATCGCGCAGAAGGTCGCGGTCGGCTTTGCCACCGGCACCGGCCCGCACATTCTCGACCAGGACGCTTCCTTCTACGAACTCTATTACAACAAGGGCGTCCTCGAGCCGCTCAATCTTGCCGCCTTCGGCGCCAAGAGCTACGACGAATTCCTCACGCGTTACACGCCTGGCGGGCTCGCCGCCGGCACCTTCGGCGGCAAGGTCTATGCGCTGCCCTACCAGGGCAACTCGATGAGCCTTTTCATCAACAACAAGGCTTTCAAGGAAGCCGGCCTCGACCCGGTGAAGGACGCGCCGAAGACCTGGGACGACATGAAGGCGCTGGGGCCGAAGCTCAAGAAAGTGCAAGGCAACCGCACGGTGCAGAAAGCCTTCGACTATCCTTATCACAGCCCGCGCTGGGAAATGCAGATGTTCCAGCCTCTCGTCGAACAGTTCGGCGGCAAGCTCCTCTCCGCCGACGGCAAGAGCGCGACGGTCAACAGCCCCGAAGCAGTCAAGGCGCTGACGCTGTGGCGCGACGTCACCAAGGTGACGGGCGATCCGAAGACGACCAAGAACACCTCGAGCAACCCGAACCAGGACTTCATCGACGGCCTCACGGCGATGTGGACGACCGGGCCGTGGGCGACTTCGCAGATCCGCCAGTCGCAGGTCAAGGACGACTTCACCGTGGCTTCCTGGCCGCAAGTCAATCCCGCGAAGCCGCACACGATCGTTTATGGCTGGGCCTGGGGCGTCAACAAGGCGAAGCCCGAAGCCGAAAAAGTCGCCGCCTGGGACTTCGTCGCCTTCATGCTCGCCAAGCCCGAAGAGTGGCTCGCCAAGGCCGCTTTCGTGCAGCCGGTGAAGGGCGTCAATGAGACCGCCGTCGCCAAGAGCTTCCCCTTCTTCGACGTGCATATGAAGGACGTCGCGACGGCGAGCTGGTATCTGCGTTCCGAGTTCTCGAGCGAGATCGGCCAGGCCGTCGGCCGTGCGATCGAGCGCGTCATTTATGACAACGCCGATCCCAAGGCCTCGCTCGATCAGGCGCAGGCCGAAGTCGAGAAAGTCATGAAGAAGTAGAAGCCGGGGGCGCGGGCCTGAGGGTCCGCGCCGCTCGCAAGGGAAGAGAAGAAATGGGGAACGGGGAACTGATGGCTGCAAGGCTCGAGGCGCCGGCCGGCAAACGCCGCCGGCGCATGGGAATCGCCTCGCGGCAGGCGATGTTCGCGTACGCGATCATCCTGCCGACGCTCCTCATTCTCGCGGTGTTCCGCTTCTTCCCGATGCTCGAGGCGTTCTACTTGAGCCTGACGCAATACGATCTCGTGCATGCGCCCAAATTC
>CAZALA010000031.1:0-28199 GCA_964485725.1 uncultured Propionivibrio sp.
CGCCGCGCAAGCTTTACGCGCTCGACCAGAGCGAGCGCGAAGCGATCATCGACAGGCTGCGGCTCGAGGGCGTCAAGTCCGAAGCGATTGACATCTCGCGCTTCAAGGGCCTGGGCGAAATGAATCCCGAGCAGCTCTGGGAGACGACGATGTCGCCTGATACCCGCCGCCTCATGCGCGTCCGCCTGCCTGGTGCCGACGCCGCCAATCCGGTGATGAACATGCTTATGGCCAAGAACGAATCGGCCGGCCGCCGCGCCTGGATGGAAGCCAACGGCGCGCTGATCGGCGCTGAGTTGTGAAAGTCGCGAACTGCAAGTGCCTACCACAGAGACACAGAGGCACAGAGAAAACCTTGAGAAAACGATCCTGGTTTTTCTCTCTGTGTCTCTGTGTCTCTGTGGTGAGTGGTCTTGCCTTTGAATTCCTAGGACCGTAATGCCGACCACACCTGACCTCTTCGACGACCTCTTGCCGCTCGCTGCACCGCCGGCGCCGCCCGCGCCTCCGCCGCCGCCGACGCCCGAAGTCACCGAGGACGACGAGGGCCAGAGCATCCTGCTGCACGAATCGGCTTCGCGCGATTACCTCGAGTACGCGATCGCGGTGGTCAAGGGCCGCGCGCTGCCCGACGTCAAGGACGGGCAGAAGCCGGTGCAGCGCCGCGTGCTGTTCGCGATGCGCGAACTGGGTCTGGCCGCCGGCGCCAAACCGGTGAAATCGGCGCGCGTCGTCGGCGACGTGATCGGCAAATACCATCCGCACGGCGACACCTCGGCCTACGACGCGATGGTTCGCGTCGCCCAGCCCTTCTCCTTGCGCTACCCGCTCGTCGACGGCCAGGGCAACTTCGGTTCGCGCGATGGCGACAACGCGGCGGCGATGCGTTACACCGAAGCGCGCCTCACCGCGATCGCCGAGCTGCTGCTCGGTGAACTCGGCGAAGGCACCGTCGACTTCCAGCCCAACTACGACGGCGCTTTCGAAGAGCCGGCCTTCCTGCCGGCGCGCCTGCCCTTCTCGCTCCTGAACGGCGCTTCCGGGATCGCCGTCGGCATGGCGACCGAAATCCCGTCGCACAACCTGCGCGAAGTCGCGGCAGCGGCGATCCATAAACTGACGAATCCCGCGGCCGGCGTCGCCGAGCTGATGGAACACATTCCCGGTCCCGATTACCCGGGCGGCGGGCAGATCATTTCGGCGCCGGCCGAAATTGCCGCCGCCTACGCGAGCGGCCGCGGCAGCCTGCGCGTGCGCGCACGCTACGAGTTCGAGGAGATGGCGCGCGGCGCCTGGCAGCTCGTGATCAAGGAACTGCCGCCGGGTGTCTCGTCGGCCAAGGTGCTCTCCGAAATCGGCGCGCTGATGAACCCGCAACCGAGACCCGGCAAGAAGTCGATCGAACAGGCGGCGGCTCAGCTCAAAGCGCTGTTCGCGACGCAGCTCGAGCGCGCGCGCGACGAGTCGGGCAAGGACGACGACGTCCGCCTCGTTTTCGAGCCGACGAGCTCGCGCCAGAGCCGCGACGAATTCGTCGCGCTCTTGCTTGCGCACACGAGCCTCGAGACGACGGCGCCGATCAACCTCGTCGCCGTCGGCATCGACGGCCGGCCGTGCCAGAAGACGCTCGTCGATTTCATTGGCGAGTGGTGTCAGTTCCGCCTGGCGACGGTACGCCGGCGCAGCGAGTTTCGTCTCGCCAAGGCAAACGACCGGATCCACATCCTCGAAGGCCGGCACATCGTTTTTCTTAACATCGACGAAGTCATTCACCTCATTCGCGAGTCGGATGAACCCAAGCCGGCGCTGATCGAACGCTTCAGGGTCTCCGACCGGCAGGCCGAGGACATCCTCGAAATCCGCCTGCGCCAGCTCGCGCGACTCGAAGGGATCAAGATCGAGCAGGAACTCGCCAAGCTGCGCGAGGAGAAGGAAGAGCTCGAAAAACTGCTCGCCAGCGACTCGCTGCTGCGCCGGCTCGTCGTTCGCGAAATCAAGGCCGACGCCGCCAAGCACGGCGACGAGCGGCGCACCGTCATCGAGACCGCGGCGATGGCCTCGCGCTCGGAAGTGGCGACGGTCGCCGACGAAGCGGTGACGCTGATCGTTTCCGAAAAGGGCTGGGCGCGCGTTCGCCAGGGCCACGGCCTCGATCTCTCGGGCGTCGCTTTCAAGGACGGCGACGGTCCGGGGTCGACACACGAATGCCGCTCGGTCGATTCGCTCGTGATCATTTCAAGCGAAGGCCGCGCCTTCACGGTCGCGATCGCGAGCCTGCCCGACGGGCGAGGTATGGGCGCGCCGCTCTCGTCTTTCATCGAGATCGGCGCTGGCCGCATCGCGCACGTCCTGATCGGCAAACCCGAAGAGGAAATCCTCGTTGCCAAGACTTCCGGTTACGGCTTCATCTGCAGTTTCGCCGACCTGCTCTCGCGCCAGAAAGCGGGCAAATCCTTCCTCACGGTCGAGGACGGCGCGCTCATCCTGCCGCCTTGCCGCGTCGCCGGCTGCGACCACCTCGCGGCGCTTTCGGCCGACGGACGCCTGCTCGTTTTTCCGCTCGCGCAGATGAAGCGGCTTGCCGGCGGCAAGGGCGTGCAGATCATCGGCCTCAGGGACAAGGAAAGCCTGAAATCGGTGATCGTCGTGAAAGGCGATGTCGTGCGCATCAGCGGCGTTTTCCGCAACCGGCCGAAAAGCCTGCTCTCGGAAGAAAAGCACGTCGGTCAGCGCGCGCGCCGCGGCGCGGCGATCGGCCTCGTCAATCAGGCGGTCGTCGAGCCCTTGCCGCAGGAGGCCGCGGGCGCCTGATCGGCTGTTGGTGAGCTAGGTTCGAACGCGCAGGCGCGCCAGCAGGCCTTTGCCAAAGGCCCACCAGAGGCGGATGCCGAGGAGGAAGGCGACGACCGCGGCATAGATGCTGACCGTCTCAAAGTCGTTCTTGCCGGCCTTGTGCCACCAGTAGTGCAGGATCACGGCGACCGCGATGACATAGACGAAGCGGTGCAGGCGCAACCAGTTCGGCCCGAGGCGGCGCATCATCGCCTTGTTCGACGTTGCGGCGAGCGCGACGAGGAGGACGAAAGCGGTGAAGCCGGCGGCGATGAAAGGCCGCTTGATGACGTCGGCGCCCATTTCGACGAGGTCGAAATCGTGGTCGATCCACAGCCAGAGCGTAAAGTGCAGGAGCGCGTAGAAGAAGCTGTAGAGGCCGAGCATGCGCCGCAGCTTGTGCAGCTTTTGCCAGCCGCTGATGCGGCGCAGCGGCGTGATCGACAGGCTCAGGCAAAGAAAGACGAGCGCCCAGGTGCCGGTCGATCGCGTCACGAACTCGAGCGGATTGGCCGTCAGCCCGGCGTGCGTCCCCAGCCAGACGAGCCGGCCCAGCGGCAGCAGGCTCGCGACGAAGACCGCGAGGCGAAAGAGGTCAAACGCGTCAAACGCCTTGGCTGCCGAACTCGAGCGGGCGCCCTGCCGTCGCGGCTCCAAGGCCTAGTAGAACTTCTTCAGGTCCATGCCGCTGTAGAGCGCGGCGACCTGTTGCGCGTAGCCGTTGAAAGGCAAGGTTTTCACTTTCGGCGAAAACAGGTCGCCGCCCTCGCCGATCCGGTACTCCTTGGCCTGGCTCCAGCGCGGATGATCGACCGCGGGGTTGACGTTGGCGTAGAAACCGTACTCCTGCGGCGCCGAGGTATTCCAGCTCGTCTTCGGCTGGTGCTCGAGGAAGCGGATGCGGACAATCGATTTCGCGCTCTTGAAGCCGTACTTCCACGGAATCATCACGCGCACCGGCGCCCCGTTCTGCTTCGTCAGCACTTCGCCGTAAAGCCCGAAAGTCAGAAGCGTCAGCGGGTTCATCGCTTCGTCCAGGCGCAGCGCTTCGACGTAGGGCCACTCGAGGATCGGCACGGCGAGCCCGGGCATCTGCCTGCGGTCGGCGAGCGTCGTGAACTCGACGAACTTGGCGTTGCCGGTCGGCTCGACGCGGCGAATCAGTTCGGAGAGCGGAACGCCGATCCAGGGAATGACCATCGACCAGCCTTCGACGCAACGCAAGCGGTAGATGCGCTCCTCGAGCGGCGCCAGCTTGACGAGCTCGTCGATGTCGTAGGTCTTGGGGTTCTTTACTTCGCCTTCGACGGTGACCGTCCACGGCCGCGTCACGAGGCGCTGCGCGTGCACCACCGGGTCGGCCTTGTCGGTGCCGAACTCGTAGAAATTGTTGTAGCTCGTCGCGTCCTTGTAGCTCGTGAGCTTGTCCTTCACGAGGTATTGCGGGTTGGTCTTCGCCGGCAGCTTGACGCGGCCGGCATCGGCGGCGCCGGCCTGTGCCTGGGCGAAAGCGCTGCGCGCGAACCAGGGGCTCAAGGCGGCGCCGAAGGCCCCGGCTGCGGCGGCGCGAATCAGCGATCGGCGCTCTTCGAAAATCTCGCGCGGAGTAATCGCGGAGGCGGCAATCGGGGACCCCAGTTGGCTGCGACGATTCATTCTGACTCCTGTGCAAAGGTGATGGCCACGCCGGCCCGGCCTTGCTTTTTCGATCGTCGGCGCAAGCGCTGCGAAGAAGCGCCTGGCACCGTCCCTTCAGGCATCCTAGCCGGCATCTTAGCCGAATCGGCAGATCGCCTGCAGATGTCGTGGACTGCGCGCTTGCGCTTTGCGTTCCCGTCGCCGCGCCTTTCTTGCCGTTGCGCAAAGCCGGGCGGGACAGATACGATGGCATATCGGACGCATCAGCAAGGCAAAGGAGAGCGACATGAACCGTAAAGATCCGAAACGATCGGAAGAAGCGAAGAAGGTCGATCCCGCCGCTTTTCTTGCGGACGTCGACGTCCGCACCGGCCTCGATACCGCCGCCATCAAGCAGGCGGTCGTCGACCACCTGCGCTATTCGGTCGGGCGCGTGCCGGCGCTCGCCTCGACGCACAACTACTACCGGGCGCTCGCGCTCGCCGTTCGCGACCGCATGCAGCAGCGCTGGATGAGCACGACGCAGACCTGCTTCCGCCAGACGCGTAAGGTCGCCTGCTATCTGTCGGCCGAGTTTTTGATGGGGCCGCATCTTGGCAACAATCTCGTCAACCTCGGCATCGAGGCGGCGGCGCGCGACGCGATGCACGAACTTGGCGTCGAACTCGATACGATCATCGCCTGCGAGGAAGAACCCGGACTCGGCAATGGCGGCCTCGGCCGGCTCGCCGCCTGCTATCTCGACTCGCTGGCGACGCTGCAATGCCCGGCGATCGGCTACGGCATCCGCTACGAGTTCGGCATCTTCGACCAGGAAATCCACGACGGCTGGCAGACCGAAGTCACCGACAAATGGCTGCGCTACGGCAACCCCTGGGAAATCGCCAAGCCCGAGGTCTCGTATCGCGTCGGCTGGGGCGGCCGCAGCGAGGCCTACCTTGATGGCAAGGGCGTCGCGCGCAGGCGCTGGCTGCCGCACCAGGTCGTCAAGGGAACGGCCTACGACACCCCGATCCAGGGCTATGGCGTCAACACCTGCAATACCCTGCGCCTGTGGAGCGCCGAAGCGGTCGAGTCCTTTGATTTTCAGGCTTTCAATACGGGCAACTACTACGAAGCCGTGATCGAGAAGCTGCGTTCGGAAACGGTCACGAAAGTGCTTTATCCGAACGACGAGCCCGACATCGGCAAGCGCCTGCGCCTGGCGCAGCAATTCTTCTTCGTCTCGTGCTCGCTGCAGGACATGCTCGCCATTCTCGACTTCATGCAGGTTCCAGCCGCAGAGTTCGCGCAGCGCTTTGCCGTCCAGCTCAACGACACGCATCCATCGATCGGCGTCGCCGAACTCATGCGCCTCCTCGTTGACGAGCGCGAGCTTGCCTGGGACAAGGCCTGGGAAGTCACCGTCGCGACCTTCGGCTACACCAACCACACGCTCCTTCCCGAGGCGCTCGAAACCTGGCCGCTCGCGATGCTGCGCGAGTTCCTGCCGCGGCATCTCGAAATCATCTTCGAGATCAACCGGCGCTTTCTCGAGAGCGTGCGCGCGAACTTCCCGGGCGACGAGGCGCGCGTCGCGCGCATGTCGCTGATCGCTGAAGGCAGCCCGCAGCGCGTGCGCATGGCGCATCTTGCCGCGGTCGGCAGCCACGCGATCAACGGCGTCGCGGCGCTGCACTCCGACTTGCTCAAGTCAAGCGTGATGAAGGATTTTTACGAGCTCTGGCCCGAGCGCTTCAGCAACAAGACCAACGGCGTCACGCCCCGCCGCTTCCTCGCGCTTGCCAATCCCGGGCTGCGCCGGCTGCTCGACGAAACCGTCGGCGGCAACTGGCTCACCGATCCGGGCAGGCTGCGCGGGCTCGAGGCCTATGCCGACAACGCGGCCTTCCGCGAGACCTGGCGCACGATCAAGCAGGCGAACAAGAAACGCCTTGCCGATTACCTGCGCGCGCAGACCGGAATCGATCTCGACCCCTCCTGGCTCTTCGACATCCAGGTCAAGCGCATTCACGAATACAAGCGCCAGCACTTGAACGTCCTCCACATCGTCACGCTCTATCGCCGGCTCAAGGCGAACCCGGCGCTCGATCTCCCGCCGCGCGCCTTCATTTTCGGCGGCAAGGCGGCGCCCGGCTATTTCATGGCCAAGCGCATCATCAAGCTGATCAACGCCGTCGCCGAGACGATCAACGCCGACCCCGAAGTGAACACCCGCATCAAGGTCGCTTTCGTTCCCAATTTTAACGTCCAGAATTCGGCCCTCGTCTACCCCGCTGCCGACCTCTCCGAGCAGATCTCGACCGCCGGCAAGGAAGCGTCGGGAACCGGCAACATGAAGTTCATGATGAACGGCGCGCTGACGATCGGCACGCTCGACGGCGCCAACGTCGAGATCCGCGAGGAGGCGGGCGCCGGCAACTTCTTCCTGTTCGGGCTGAGCGCGGCCGAAGTCGACGCCCTGAAGAACTCGGGATATCGACCCGCCGACTACGTCGCCGGCAACGAGGAATTGCGCGCCGTGCTCGAGCTCATCGCGAGCGGCCACTTCTCGCGCGGCGATCGCGAAGTCTTCCGGCCGCTCGTCGATAACCTGACGCACTCGGACCCCTTCCTCGTTCTTGCCGATTACAAGGCCTACGTCGAATGCCAGGAGCGGGTGAGCGCCTGCCGGCAGGACAGCGAAAGCTGGACGAAAATGGCGATCATGAATACCGCGCGCAGCGGCAAGTTCTCGTCCGACCGCGCCATCGCCGAATATTGCGACGAGATCTGGAAAATCGCGCCGATGGCGGTCAAGCTGTAAGGACAAAACCGCCCTGAACGGTGCAATGCGCTTCGCTATGCACGGACCGGTGCAATACGCTGCGCTTATTGCACCCTATTTCCTGTCTCCGAAGAAAGGGTCATAACCGCAGGGTCCCCAAGGGGATTTCCTTCGGGGCACATAGCGCCGTCAGGTTGCAGAAACGGCACGTGTCATTTTCCCGGTCCCGCCGCAGGTGGTAGTGTACGGCCCTGTCATTGGCGGCGAGCTTCGCCCGATCAAGGAAAACGATGGACCCGACTCAACGCTACCGCGACAACCTGCAGGATGAAATCGACGGCGCGGCGCTCTATACGGTGCTTGCCGAATACGAGAAGGACGCGACGCGCAAGGACCTCTTCGTGCAGCTTGCCGAGGCCGAGAACGAGCACGCCGCGGTCTGGCGCGACAAGCTGCTGGCGGCGGGAAAAGAGGAGGCGCCGAGCCGGCCGAGCTTCAAGACGCGGCTGATGATCGGTCTCGTTCGTCGCTTCGGCCCCTCCTTCGTGCTGCCGGTCGTCGCCGCCAACGAATACGCCGATCGCAACAAGTACGCCGACCAGCCCGACGCGCAAGCGCTCTCGGCCGACGAGCAAGGTCATGCCGCGGTCATTCGCGCGGCGAGCGGCCACAGCGGCATCAGCGACGGCAGCGAGATCGCCGGCGCCGAGCACTGGCATCGCGGCGGCTCGGGCAACGAGCTGCGCGCCGCGGTCCTTGGCGTCAACGACGGCCTCGTTTCGAATTTCTGCCTGATCATGGGCGTCGCCGGCGCCGGCAGCGCTCAGCCGACGGTCCTGCTCACCGGCCTCGCCGGCCTCGTCGCCGGCGCGCTCTCGATGGCGCTCGGCGAATGGCTCTCGGTCACCAACGCGCGCGAGCTCGCGCAGACGCAGATCGCCAAGGAGGCTGAGGAACTTGAGCAGAGCCCGGAAGCGGAAAAGAAGGAACTTGCGCTGATCTATCAGGCCAAGGGAATCGCTCGCGACCAGGCCTGGCTGATCGCGTCCAAGGTCATGGAAAACCGCGACACCGCGCTCGACACGCTGGTGCGCGAAGAACTCGGCATCGACCCGAACGAGCTTGGCGGCAACGCCTGGAGCGCGGCCGGCGTATCGCTCTTGCTCTTCGCGCTCGGCGCGATTTTCCCGCTGCTTCCTTATTTCTGGCTGAGCGGCAGCACCGCCGGCGCGCTCAGCGTCGTCCTCAGCCTCCTCGGCCTCGCCGCCGTCGGCATGGTCACCGCGCTTTTCAACGGCCGCAGCTTCGCGTTTTCGGCGATCCGCCAGATGCTCTTTGGCGGCGTCGCCGCCGCGATCACTTTCGGCATCGGCATTCTCTTTGGCGCCTCGGTCAGCTGAAAGGACGCGCGGCTCTCATCCTGCCCTGCGGATAAAGCGGCGCGAGGGCGCTGCCCGGCGCTCGAGGAGGAAAGACATGGACTGCGCGGCGCTGCCGCGATCACAACGAAAGACGCACTCTTGAAATCGCCCCTGCATCACCCCAAGGCCGGCCTCGCCGAAGCGGTCCTCGTCCTCGTCGCGATCATCTTCGGCATCAACCCGCCGGCGGTAAAGCTCGGGCTGCAATACCTGCCGCCGCAGTCGTACAACGTTGCCCGTCTCGTCGTCGCGAGCCTCGTCGCGCTCGTGGCGCTGTGGCTCTCGGGCAGCCACCGCCGGCCGGATCGCGCCGACCTCGTCAAATTCTTCAAGTTGAGCGCTTTCGGGTTCTTCTTCTTCCAGATCCTGTTTACCGAAGGCATTTTGCGCACGACCTCGGGAAACGCCT
The DNA here is from genome assembly GCA_964485725.1 of uncultured Propionivibrio sp. Taxonomy (GTDB): domain Bacteria; phylum Pseudomonadota; class Gammaproteobacteria; order Burkholderiales; family Rhodocyclaceae; genus Propionivibrio. Next base: position 9,068 of record CAZALA010000031.1, read on the forward strand.
CCTTCGTGATGTGTCTCCTGCCGCTCGTCGTCCTCATCCTCAACAAGTTTTACGGGCTCGAAACGATCACGCGCGCGGTCGTTGCCGGCATCGCGTGCTCGCTCTGCGGCGTCGCGCTGATCGTCGTCGGCACCGGCAAGGAAGTGAGCACGGCGAGCACCCACCTCGTCGGAACGATGATGATCCTGGTCTCGCAATACGGCTACGCGTATTACACGGTTTTCTCGAAAGAGCTGCTGACGCGCTACTCGACCTACCAGGTCACCGCTTATCTGATGACGATCACGGCCGCGCTGCTCGCGGCGGTGACCGCGCCCGGGCTCGTCGAAGTCAATTGGCTGGCGGTCCCCGCGATCGCCTGGGCGAGCGTCCTTTTCTCGGGAATCTTGGCGCTGTGCATCGGCAACTTCCTGTGGATCTGGGGGACCGGCATTATCGGCACTTCGCGCGTCGCGATCTTCAACAACCTGTCGCCGGTGTTTGCGGTGATTACCGCCTACTTCCTGCTCGGCGAAACCTTCGGCGCGCTGCAGGCGGCCGGCGCCGCCTTTGTTTTTGTCGGCGTCTATATCACGCGCAACCGCGACCGCTTCCTGCCGCGCAAAGCCCCGGTCGTCAAATAGCGGTGGCGGCTCGCGATCGCGCTCGTCGAGGAACTTGCGCGGCGTGCGCGAGTCATTGGGCTATCGCTTCGTCATCGACGCCGATTGCCCATGCTCCAGCCCCAATGCAAGAGCTTCTTTGCCGCTTGGCTGCTCGCCTGCTCGTTCGCCGCCAACGCGGCAAGCGCTGCGGAGCCGCCTGCAATCAGGCTCGCCAAGCAGGGAGAGGCTTTTCTCATCGACGGAACGATTGATTTTCCCGTTCCCCTGGATATCGCCTGGAGCGTTCTCACCGACTTCGATCACATGACCGAAGTGCTCGACGATCTTAACGAGAGCCGCATCGTGAGCCGCAGCGGCGACGTGCTCATCGTGCGTCAGGAAGGTCACAAGAAGCTCGGGCCTTTTTCGTTTTCATTCTGGTCCGAGCGTGAAGTCACCCTCGACCCGAAAAAAGGCATCGTGTCGCGCCAGATCAAGGGCGATGCCAGGCGCTATGTGAGCACCATGGCGCTGAACGAGACGGCGAGCGGAACGATTTGCCGCTATCACGCCGAGCTCGTCCCGGATTCGGGCCTCGCGCGGATCTTTGGCGGCCAGGTCGTGTTCAGCGAAGTCCAGCAGCACTTCATCGCCATGACCGCCGAGATGCTGCGTAGGAAAATGGTCGCCGCCTCGGGGCAATAGTTCGGGATCGCACGGATCGGTGCAGTGCGGTAAACGGTGCAGTCGCTATTGCACCCTATGTTCCCTTTGTTTCGCTGGCGCCGAAGGCGGCGCGGCGCAGGCGGTCGGCGACCGCCGCCCATTTGCCGCCGGCGGGCAGCGCTTCGACGACGATGAGCTCGCAAGCGGCCTGGTCGAGTTCGCGCAGTGCCGCGTAAAAACCGCGTGCATAGCCTTCCGGGTCACCCGGCAAGTTGCGGCACGAGCGCGGTAGGAGCGCAGCGGGCACCGCCGCGGCAAACTCGCCGCAGGTGATGAGACCGCAGCGTTTGCCTTGCGCGGCGAGCAGCGCAAGCACTTCGGCAATCTTTTCCCGGGCGACCACGCGTAGCGGCGTCGCCGGGGCGTAGTGCGCGGCCAGCGAGCCCGCGACCCGCGGCAGGTCGGCCGCCGCGGCTTCGCCGTCTGCCTGCGGGGATTCGCGAGACGCGGCCGCGTCGGGCAAGTCGGGAAAAACGCCGAGCACTCCTGCGATCTCCTCGGGGGTGATGCGACCCGGACGCAGCAGGCGCGGCGGCAAATCGCCCGGGCGCGAAAGGTCGATGATCGTCGACTCGATGCCGACGATACAGGGGCCGCCGTCGAGGACGAGCGCGACCGCGGCGCCGAGTTCTTCGCGAACGTGCGCAGCGTCGGTCGGACTGATGCGGCCGAAGCGGTTGGCCGAAGGACCGGCGAGACCGCACAGGCCATTCCTGCCGCCGCCCGCTTGCGCGTAAGCGCGCAGCAGCGCCAGCGCGACCGGATGCGCGGGAACGCGCAGGCCGACCGTTTCCTGACCGCCGGTGACCGCGTACGGGACGGCGCTCGCGCGCTTGAGAATCAGCGTCAGCGGCCCCGGCCAGAAGGCCTCGGCGAGGTCCCACGCCGCCTGCGGGACGTCGATGGCCCAGCGGTCGACGTGCGCGGCGCCGGGCAGGTGCACGATCAGCGGATGGTCGGCAGGTCGGCCCTTCGCTGCGAAAATTCTGGCGACGGCGTCGGGATTGGCCGCGTCGGCGCCGAGCCCATAGACGGTCTCGGTCCGAAAAGCGACCAGGTTGCCGGCCTGCAGCAGCCGCACCGCGCCTTCGAGATCGTTAAGGTCGACGCTCATCGCCGGCAGCTCATGCCGGCGCGCACGGCCGGCACGGTGGTCAGCACCATCGTCGGCAAGGCTTCAGGGCAGATCGGAGAGCGTCTTGGCGAGGACTTTTTCGCGCTGGTTCGCGCGAAACGCCGAGAGCTGCTGCGCGAGGCCGGCATCGTTCAATGCCAGCATCGCCACGGCGAAAAGCGCCGCGTTCACGGCGCCCGCTTCGCCGATGGCAAAGGTCGCGACCGGGATGCCGCCGGGCATCTGCACCATGGCCAGCAGCGAATCGAGGCCTTGCAGGTGTTTCGATGGAATCGGTACGGCGAGCACCGGCAGTTCGGTTTTCGCGGCGAGAACGCCGGCCAGGTGCGCGGCGCCGCCGGCGGCGCCGATCAGCACCTTGAGCCCGCGCGACTGCGCAGCCGCCGCATACGCGAGCGCCTCGTCGGGCGTGCGGTGCGCCGACAGGACCCTCGCCTCGTAGGCGATATCAAACTTTTTCAGCGTTTCGGCGCAGGCGCGCATGATCGGCCAGTCGCTGTCCGACCCCATGACGATGCCGACGAGCGGGGTGTGGTCCATGGTCATCTCCTCAAATTCTGAACAAATCAAGAATCCACCGCAAAGGCGCAGAGGCGCAAAGGAAACGCAAAGAAAAGCATAGGGCAAAACAGGAAATACTTTGCGTTACCTTGCTTCTTATCTTTGCGCCTTTGCGGTGGACTCATCTCCTCAAATTCAGAACAAATTAAAAATCTACCTCCGCAAACACAAAAAGCAAGGTCACGCAAAGGATCTTGTTTTCCTTTGCGTTAGCTTTGCGCCTTTGCGCCTTTGCGGTGGACGTTGGTTCCTTGAACGTCTAAGAGTTCAACGCGCGTTCGGCGCTCTCGAGCGTGTTGGCGAGCAGCATCGTGATCGTCATCGGCCCGACGCCGCCGGGCACGGGCGTGATCGCCGAGGCGACGAGCGAGACGGAAGCGAAATCGACGTCGCCGCACAGCTTGCCGTCGGGCAGGCGGTTGATGCCGACGTCGATGACGACCGCGCCGGGTTTGATCATGTCGCCGGTGATCATTCTCGGCTTGCCGATCGCCGCGATCAGGATGTCGGCGCGCCGGCAGTGCGCTTTCAGATCCTGCGTCTGCGAATGGCAAACGGTGACCGTCGCCCCCGCGTGCATCAGCAGCATTGCCATCGGCTTGCCGACGATGTTGGAGCGGCCGACGACGACGGCTTCCTTGCCCTTGACGCTGACTCCGGCGTCCTCGAAGAACTTCATCGCGCCGTAAGGCGTGCAGGGAATGAAACACGGCCGCCCGAGCATGAGCGCGCCGACGTTCTCGGCGCGGAAACCGTCGACGTCCTTTTCAGCGGCGATCGCATCGAGCACCGCGTCGGCGTCGAAGTGTTTCGGCAGAGGCAGTTGCACGAGGATGCCGTGGATCTTTTTGTCGGCGTTGAGCTCGGCGATCTTTTCGAGGACGAGCCGCGGCGCCACATCGGCGGCAAAGCTGTGCTGTTCCGAATGGAAACCGGCGTCGGCGCAGGCTTTCACCTTGTTGCGCACATAGACCTGCGAAGCCGGATTTTCGCCGACCAGGATGACCGCGAGGCCCGGGCGCATGCCCTGCGCCGCCAGTTCGTCGGCGCGCGCCTTGAAACCCGCGCGCAGCTTCTGTCCGAGGGCATTGCCGTCGAGGATGCGGGCGCTCATCAATCAGACCTTTTCGACTTGCGCGGCGCTCGCCGCGGCAGCAGAGCGGCCGGCGGCAAAGGCCTTGCGGTTGAGTTCGACGATCTCGGGCTTCTTGGCGGCGAAGCGCTTCAAGACGCAGGCCTCGAGCACTTCGGCCGAGAACGGCAGGTGGTCGGCGATGGCGCCGAGCATCACGGTGTTGCCGAGGCGAACTTCGCCGAGTTCCTTGGCGATCTGCGAGGCGTCGAACGAAAAGACGCGTTTACCGGCGGCGCGAACTGCGGCGACCGGGTCTTCGGGATATTCGTAGAGGCCAAGTTCGACAATCGGCGGAACGAGGCGGCCGCTGTTCATCAGCGCGAGACCGCCCTAGCGCAGCATGTGGCACCAGCGCAGGCCTTCGGCGGCTTCGAAGCCGAGCAGCAGGTCGGCGGTCCCCGGCGTGATCTGCGGCGACAGCACCTTCTTGCCGAATCGGAGGTGCGAAGAGACGACGCCGCCGCGCTGCGCCATGCCGGCGACCTCGGTTTTCTTGACGTCGTGGCCGAACGCGATCGCCGCCTCGGCGAGAATCTCGGTCGCCGTCATCACGCCCTGCCCGCCGGTACCGACGACGAGGATGTTTGTTATTTCAGACATAAATCAAACCTTTCACCACCAAGTCACCAAGGTCACCAAGGGCCACCAAGAAAACCCCTAAGAAGATCACCAGTACCGATTTGCCTCTCTTGGTGAAACTTGGTGCCCTTGGTGTCTTGGTGGTTCGCTTTCTATCGTTCAGGAGCTTTTCACCACGTGAATCGGCATCGACAGCACATCGACATGGACGATCGCGTCGGGGGCGCAGGGTTGCAGGCAGAGACCGCAGCCGGTGCAGGCCTGGCTCTCGATGCGCACGAAGGAGCGCGCAACTTCGCGGCCGTTCGCCTTGACCACGGTATCGCGGCGCGTGACGTGAGTCGCCGGGCAGCCGACATCGACGCAGTTGCCGCAACCGGTGCAGGTCTCCTCGAGCACGCGGAAAGCCTTGCGCGGCTTGTAGTCTTCGACGAGAACGCAGGGCTGGTTGGTGATGATGACCGACGGCTCGGCGACCTTGGTCTCCTGACGCAGCGTCTTGAACAGCGTCGGCAGCTCGTAGGGATCGACGACATGGACGCGCTCTTCCCTGACGCCGAGCGCCTTGACGAGCGTTGCGAAATCGACGCGCGGCGCTTCTTCGCCGTGGATGCCGCGGCCGTTGCCCGGGTTGTTCTGGCCGCCGGTCATGCCGACCGCGCGGTTGTCGAGAATGAGGACGGTGACGTTGCCGCGGTTATAGACGATGTCGAGCAGGCCCTGCATGCCCATGTGCATGAAGGTCGAGTCGCCGATGACGGCGACGATCTTCTTGTCGGCCTCAGCCTCGCTGCGGCCCTTGTCGAGGCCGAGCGCCATTCCCATCGACGCCCCCATTGAAATGCACGCGTCGAGCGCGTTCCAGGGTTCGCCGAAGCCGAGCGTATAGCAGCCGATGTCGCCCGAGATCGTGACGTTGCGAAGCTGCGCCAGCGTGTAATAAACCCCGAGGTGCGGGCAGGCAACGCACATCGTCGGCGGCCGCGGGAAGACCGCCAGTGGTTTGGCAACGGGGAGATCAGGTGCGGGTTCGCCGAGAAAGCGCGCGATCGCCGGTTTGAGCACGCTTGGCGAGAGCTCGCCGCTTCTTGGCAGGATCTCCTTGCCGATCGCCGTGATCCCCTGCGCCTTGATTTCGGTTTCGATCAGCGGTTCGACTTCCTCGACGACGACGAGCTTTTCGCAGGCCGCCGCGAATTGGCGCACAAGATCGAAAGGCACCGGATACGAGAGACCGAGCTTTAACACCGGCGCGTTCGGGAAGCTTTCGCGCACGTGCATGTAGGCGGGGCCAGAAGTGACAAAACCGACGCGGCGGTCACTGCCTTCGTCGACGAAGTTGAGCGGCGAAACTTCGGCTTCGGCACGCAACTTGTTCTCGCGCTCGAACATCAGGGGCAGGCGGCGGCCGGCGGCCCCCGGGACCATCACCCAGCGCGAGACGTCCTTGGCAAAACCGGCGACCGCCCGCGCGCTGCGCTCGCCGACGGTGACGATCGCCTTGACGTGGCAGACACGCGTCGTCAGGCGCACGATCACCGGCGTCTGGAAGCGCTCGGAGAGTTCGAAAGCGGCGAGCGTAAAATCGTGCGCTTCCTGCGAATCGGCGGGCTCGAAGAGCGGCACGTGCGCGAAACGCCCCCAGGTGCGCGAATCCTGTTCGTTCTGCGAAGACGAGAGGCCAACGTCGTCGGCGACCGCGATCACGAGCCCGCCGGCAACGCCGGTGAGCGTCATCGTCATCAGCGCGTCGGAAGCGACGTTCAATCCGACGTGCTTCATCGCGCAAAAAGCCCGCGAGCCGGCCATGCTCGCGCCGAAAGCGACTTCGAGCGAGACTTTTTCATTGACCGACCACTCGGCGTAGAGGTCCGGATAGGTCGAAATCACTTCCAGCATCTCGGTCGCCGGCGTTCCCGGGTAAGCCGCGGCGACGCGAACGCCGGCCTCCCAGACGGCGCGAGCGACCGCGTCGTTACCCGACATCAATAACCGGCTTTGCGCCGGCGGCGGGACCAAATTGCGTACTGCGGCCATCGGACTTCCCCCAACTCAAGACAAATCGTAAGACGGCATCGCGGCCCGCAAGCGGCTGTGCGTCGATACGCATGAAAGAACGGCTTCGGAGTATACCGCAGCGCCCCGCCTCTGTGCCTGCCGATCAGGGGCGCAGGCCGGCCGGTCGGCTTTCAGCAAAGCGGTCGCCGGCGCCGGCGGGCGGCGAACGGCACGGTCTTACGACTGAGCGCGCGTCGGCAAGGCGCTTTCAGCCGGCAGCGCCTGTTGCGAATGCAAACGTCCGTACGCGAGATGGCTGCGCGAAAGATGTTCATGCATTGCCTTCGCCGCACCGTCGGCGTCATGCTCGATGACGAACTCGATGATCTTTGCGTGCTCACGGTGGCTCAGCATGACTGAGCCTTCGACGTGCACGGCTTCGCTCTGGAACCTCGCCAGCCAGCCGAGCATATCGCGACTCATGGCCGCGAACAGGGCATTACCCGAAATGCTGGCGATCAGGCTGTGCATCGCCATATCGGTTTCGAGAAACGTGACGCTGTCGGAGATTGCCTTGCGGTTGGCCTCGAGCGCGCCGCGCAGCCGTTCGGCGTCGGCCGGCGTGCCGATTCGTGCGGCGATGCGCGCCATCTCGACTTCGAGCAGCAGGCGCGCCTGCTTGACGTCGCGCACGGCGTTTTCTGACGGGTTTTCGGGCAAGTGCATCACTTCGCGCGTCATCGCCGACGCTGCGCGCGGCACCGCGACCTGCGCCGCCTTGCCGTGCGCGCGCTCGATCACGCCTTGCGCCTGCAGCGCGACCAAGGCCTCGCGGACGGCAACCCGACTGGCACCGAAGGCGCGAACGAGTTCGCGTTCGGACGGCAGTACGGCACCGGCGGCGTAGCGACCGCTGCCAATCGCCTCGCGGATCTGATTGACGATCTGCTCGGAGAGCGTCGTGCGAACGAGCGGAGTAAAGCTCATGGCTTGTCCTCGGTTGTTAAACTGGTAGGACCACAATCATGTTCGGCGTTGAACGCCGTTCTGGAATCCGGCCGCAGACTATGGCGACAAGATATCCTGCCCCGGCACATTTGGCAAGTATTTTTATATATCATCGACTTACAGCGAACAAATCGGCCCAGGAGCACGGCCGAAAGCGGCCATCATGGGCCATGGCCTGCGCGCTGAAATTTTTATTGACGCCAGTTCAGAGTCGGTACTATGATCCTACCAGCAAAAAAACGGAGGGGTGATGGTCATTAAAAGAACAGTCGACGCCGTGATGAAGGGAATCGAAATCACCATCATGGTCGCGCTGATGGTGATGGTGGTCCTGGTGTTCACCAACGTCGTGATGCGTTACGGCTTCGGCGCGGGCCTCTCGGTTTCGGACGAGATATCGCGTTACTGCTTCGTCTGGCTGATCTTCCTCGGCGCCGTCGTCGCCATGCGGCAGCACGCACACCTCGGCATGGACAGCGTCGTGCGACGCCTGCCGCGCTGGGGAAAGAAACTGTGTTTCGCCTTGAGCCACCTGCTCATGCTCTACGGCTGCAGCGTTTTCCTGCAGGGCAGCTGGACGCATACGGTGCTCGGCCACGCCAACAAGTCGGCCGTGACCGGGATACCCATGTCATGGGTGGCCGCGGCCGGCGTATTTTCGAGCGCAGCGATCGGCCTGATCCTCCTCAGTGACCTGCTCCGGCTTCTGGCCGGCCGCCTGCCCGACGATGAACTGCTGCAAGTTGCCGAAGAACAGGGCTAAGCCATGAGTCTCCTTATTTTCACGCTCGCCCTCTGTCTGCTCATGGTGCTCGGCACGCCGGTCGCCTTTGCCCTCTTGCTGACCGGCATCGTGATGCTCCATCAGCTCGGAAACTTCGACAGCGCCGCCGTCGCCCAGTACATGCTCGAAGGCGCCAACAGCTATCAATTGCTCGCCGTCCCATTCTTCATGCTGGCCGGCGAACTGATGAACGCAGGCGGGATTTCCAAGCGCATCGTCGCGCTCGCCGTCGCCTGGCTGGCGCATGTGCGTGGCGGCCTCGGTTACGTCGTCATCGTCACCGCCATCGTTCTCTCCAGCCTGTCCGGCTCGGCGGTCGCCGACGCGGCGGCGCTCGCCGGCGTCCTGCTGCCGATGATGCGCAACAACGGTTACGACGAACGCCAGTCGGCCGGACTGATCTGCGCCGGCTCGATCATCGCGCCGATCATCCCGCCGTCGATCGCCTTCATCATTTTTGGCGTCACCGCCAACCTCTCGATCACCAAACTGTTTTTTGCCGGCATCGTGCCCGGCCTGATCATTGGCGCTTCGCTCGCCGCAGCCTGGTGGTGGAAGATGCGCGGCGCCGACATCGCCTTGCAGCCGCGCCAGCCGATGGCGGTCCGCAATCGCGCCTTCGCCGACGCGTTCTGGGGCCTGCTGCTGCCGGTGATCATCATTGTCGGCATGCGCGGCGGCATCTTTACCGCGACCGAGGCGGCCGTCGTCGCCGCCGTCTATGCGCTGATCGTCGGCGTTTTCATCTACCGCGAATTGAAGATTTCGCAACTGCTGCACGTCTTCGTCGCCTCGGCCAAGACCACGGCAATCATCATGTTCCTGATCGCCGCGTCCTTCGTCTCCTCTTACGCCATCACGCTCGCCGACCTGCCCGGCGAAGTGGCGGCGCTGATCGAGCCGGTCATGGACCAGCCGATGCTGCTGATGGCCGCGATCATGGTGCTGCTGACCGTGGTCGGGGCCGGGCTCGACATCACGCCGACCATCCTGATCCTGGCGCCGGTGCTGGTGCCGCTCGTCGTCAAGGCGGGGATCGACCCGATCTATTTTGGCGTGATGTTCGTCATCAATGGCTCGATCGGCCTGATTACGCCGCCTGTGGGAACGGTTCTTAACGTGGTTGCCGGTGTGGGACGCATGAAGCTTGACGATGTGGTGCGCGGTTCGTGGCTCTACATGGTCGTGCTCAGTGCCGTGATGATGCTGTTCGTTGTTTTCCCGGGGCTCATCATCGAGCCCGTCAAATGGATATATCGCTAGTCATTCCAAGGAGATTCAAATGAAGTTACCGATTCGCGCCCTCTCCCGTACCGCCAGCCTCGCGGCAGCCGTCGTGCTGGCAATGGCCGGCAGCCTGGCGAGCGCCCAGGACGTCAGCTCACGCGTCATCCGCTTCGGCTTCGGTAACCCGGAGAGCAGTCCTTCCGGCCAGGGCGTCAAGCACTTTGCCGAACTCGTGGACAAGAAGAGCGGCGGCAAGATGAAAGTCCGCCTGTTCGGCGGCGCTCAGCTCGGCGCCGACATGGCGATGCAAACCGCGCTCGCCGCCGGCACGCAGGAAATGATGGTCGGCTCGACCGCGACGCTCGTCGGCATGGTCAAGGAATTCGGCATTCTCGACCTGCCCTTCGTCTTCCAGACGCCCGAAGAAGCGTACGCGGTCGTCGACGGACCGATCGGCAGCAAGCTCACCGCCAAGCTGCCCGCCGTCGGCCTGATCGGCGTCGCCTTCTGGGATAACGGTTTCCGCAACCTCACCAACAGCAAGCGCGCCGTCGCCAAGATGGAAGACTTGCAGGGGATCAAGCTGCGCGTCATGCAAAACCCGGTCTATCTCGAGTTCTTCAAGGAACTCGGCGCGAGCCCGGTGCCGATGCCGTGGAGCGAAGTCTTCGGCGCACTCGAAACGAAAGCCGTCGATGGCCAGGAAAACCCGGCACCGACGATCGATACCGCCAAGCTCTACGAAGTGCAGAAGTATCTGAGCATCACGCGCCACGCCTACGCCGCGCACCTCGTGATGGCGAGCAAGAAGTGGTGGGACACGCTGAGCAAGGACGAGCAGCGCATCATCAGCGAGTCGGTCGTCGAAACCCGCGCCTTCCAGCGCAAGCTCAACAACGAAGCCGACGGCAAGTCGATCGCCGACCTCAAGACCAAGGGCATGACGGTGACGACGATTGCGCCGGCCGAACTGCAGCGCATGAGCGACAAGGTGCGCCCGGTGGTCGACAAGTTCGCGGCCAATTTCGACGCTGCGCTCGCCAAGGAAATGTTCAGCCAGGTCGAATCGATGCGCAAGAAATAAGACGCCTCGCGCGCCAGCGCTGCCGCTGCGGCAAGCGGCGGCAGCGTTGCCGCAAGCGCGTCCTGACAAGGACTGCGGCGGCCGCCTGCCTCGCAACGGATTAACCAGGATCTCACCATGCAGCTTGGACTATCGACCTATTCCTATACCTGGGCGATCGGCGTTCCCGGACACTGCCCGCCGACGCCAATGACGCTGCGTCAATTGATCGACGAAGCGCAGTCGCTCGGACTTCAGGTGGTGCAAATCGCCGACAACGCTCCGCTGCACCTGCATGGCGAGGCGGAACTCGAGGCGCTTTATCGGTATGCGCTGGAAAAAGGCATCCGGCTGGAAGTCGGCACGCGCGGATTGTCGCTCGACAACGTCCGCAGCTACCTCGCGATTGCCGGCAAGCTGCGTTCGGACATTCTACGCATCGTCGTCGACGGTCCGCATTTCGAGCCTTCCCTTACAGAAGTCATGGCGCTGCTCACGGCCATCGTGCCGCTGCTCAGGAACGCCGGCATCCGGCTCGCGATCGAGAACCACGACCGTTTCCTGAGCGAGGACTTCGCGCAAATGGCGAGCGCGGTCGATCCCGAATGGATCGGCATCTGCCTCGATTCGGTCAACAGCCTCGGCGCCGGCGAAGGCATCGCCGAGGTCGTCAAGACGCTCGCCCCGCTCACCATCAATCTGCACCTCAAAGAATTCACGATCAAACGCGTCGGCCACAAGATGGGATTTGTCGTCGAAGGACTGCCGGCCGGGCAAGGCATGCTCGCCATCCCGGCGCTCGTCGGCAGCGTCGGCAAAAACGGCCGCTGCCGGAGCGCCATCCTCGAGCTATGGACGCCGCCCGCCGCTTCGGTCGAAGAAACGATTGCCAAGGAGCGCGCCTGGGTCAATGACAGCGTCGCCTATCTCAAAGCCACGGGCCTCTTCGTCTAGACGCCCTCACTCCAACGATTCGTCAATACAAAACGGGATGAAAATCATGCAAAAAGTCACTCTGATCGGCGCCGGCGGGAAAATGGGATTGCGTCTCTCGCACAACCTGCGCAATTCGCAGTATGCGATGCGTTACGTCGAGGTGAACCCGGTCGGCGTCGCCAAGCTCGCCGAGATGGATCTTGCCGTCGCACAAGCCGAAGACTGCGTCGGCCACGCCGACATGGTGATCTTCGCCGTCCCCGACGTCGCCCTCGGCCGCGTCACCGCCGAGTACATCCCGCGCATGCAGAGCGGCGCCATGGCGATCACGCTCGATCCGGCGGCGCCGCTGGCCGGCAAACTCTGCCAGCGCGCCGACATCAGCTATTTCATCGCGCACCCGGCGCACCCGTCGATTTTCTACTGGGGAAGCACCCCGGCCGAACAGAACGACCATTTCGGCGGCGTCGCCGCGCGCCAGGCGATCGTTTGCGCGCTGACGCAGGGGTCCGAGGACGATTATCTGCGCGGCGAAAAACTCGCATCGACCTTCTACGCGCCGGTCTGCAAGGCACACCGGATCACCGCCGAACAGATGGGGCTGCTCGAGCCGGCCCTCGTCGAGACCCTCTCGTCAACTTGCGTTTATGTCATTCGCCAGGGCCTTGACGAAATCATCAAGCGCGGCGTTCCGGCCGACGCGGCGCGCGATTTCCTGCTCGGCCATTTGCGCATCCAGCTCGCCGTGCTCTTCGACGAGATCCCCGGCGGCGTCTTCTCGGATGCGGCGAACAAGGCCTTGCAAAGGGGGCTGAAGGAGTTCATCAAGGACGACTGGCGCAAGGTCTTCGACCCGGAGAACGTCAAGGACCAGATCGCTTCGATCACCTGACCGCCGCATCGATTTGTCCATTTCCGAGCTCGCAGAACCATGAACCAATACACCATCGGGGTCGATTACGGAACCTTAAGCGGGCGCGCGCTACTCGTCGATGTGAACAATGGGCGCGAAGTCGCGAGCGCCGTGCACGACTACGCCGACGGCGTCATCGACGCGTTTTTGCCGGGCGGCGCAGTGCGCCTGCCGCCCGATTGGGCGCTGCAGAACCCGGCCGATTACCTCGACGTGCTGCGCCATACGATCCCGGCCGTCCTCGCCGCCGGCGGCGTCAGCGCCGATGAGGTCGTCGGCATCGGCATCGACTTCACCGCCTGCACGGTCTTGCCGACGCTCGCCGACGGAACGCCGCTAAGCGCGCTGGCGCGATGGAAGGACGAGCCGCACGCCTGGACCAAGCTGTGGAAGCACCATGCCAGCCAGCCGCAGGCCGATCAGGTCAACGCGCTGGCGCGAGCGCGCGCCGAAGAATGGCTGCCGCTTTACGGCGGCAAGATCTCGAGCGAATGGCTGTTTCCGAAACTCCTGCAAATCCTGCAGGAAGCGCCGGCGGTCTATGCCGCGACCGAGCGCTTCATCGAAGCGGGCGACTGGGTGGTCTGGCAACTGACCGGCCGCGAGCTGCGCAGCGCCTGCTTTGCCGGCTACAAGAGCATGGTCACCGACGCGGGCTTTCCCGCCAACGAATACTTCGCGGCGCTCGACCCGCGCTTTGCCGATGTCGTCGATTCACGGCTTTCGCGCAGCTTCGCCCAGCTCGGCGAAAAAGCCGGCGGCCTCAGCGAGGCGGCGGCGCGACTCACTGGCCTGCGCGCCGGAACGGCGGTCGCCGTTGCCAACGTCGACGCGCACGTCAGCGTTCCGGCGGTCAAGGTAACAACCTCGGGCACGATGGTGGCGATCATGGGCACCTCGACCTGCCACATGCTGATCGGCGATAGCTTGAAGACGGTCGAGGGCATGTGCGGCGTTGTGCGCGGCGGCATCGTTCCCGACGTTTATGGCTACGAAGCCGGCCAGAGCTGCGTCGGCGACGGCTTGGCGTGGTTCGTCAATCACGCCGTGCCCAACGAATATCATGACGCGGCGAGGAAAGCCGGGCTCGACATCCACAGCCACCTCGAAGCGGAAGCGGCGCAGCAACGCCCCGGCGAGCATGGCCTGATCGCGCTCGACTGGCTGAACGGCAACCGTTCGACGCTCGTCAATACCAGCCTCACCGGCTTGATCCTCGGCATCACCCTGGCCACGCGGGCGCCGGATATCTACCGGGCGCTGATCGAAGCGACCGCCTACGGCACGCGCACGATCATCGAAGCCTTCGAGGCGCAGGGCCTTGCGGTTAACGAATACGTCGCGGCCGGGGGTTTGCCCGAAAAGAACAAGCTGCTGCGCCAGATCTACGCCGACGTCCTGGGCAAACCGGTGCGGCTCTCGGGGTCGGCGCAAGCGCCGGCGCTCGGGTCGGCCTTGCACGCCGCGCTGGCCGCCGGCATATACCCTGACGTGCGCACAGCGGCACAGCGCATGGGCAATATCAAGGACGAAGTGATTCTGCCGATCGCCGCGAATCGGGCGGTCTATGACGCGCTGTATGCCGACTACAAGACGCTCTACGACAGCTTCGGCCGCGGCCAGAACGATGTGATGAAACGCCTGAAAGCCCTGCGCCGGGCGCCCGCGACCGCCTGAAGAAAGACCAGCACCATGCTCGAAGCGCTCAAGCAACGCGTTCTGCACGCCAACCTCGAACTGCCGAGGCTCGGTCTCGTCGACTTCACCTGGGGCAACGTCAGCGGCCGGGACCCCGCCAGCGGGGCGATCGTGATCAAGGCGAGCGGCGTTCCCTACGCGACGATGGACGTCGACGACATGGTCGTCGTCGATGCCGAAGGCCGGGTCATCGAAGGCGAGCTTAATCCCTCGTCGGACCTGCCAACGCACGTCGAGCTTTACCGTCACTTCACCGCCATCGGCGGCATCGTCCACACCCACTCGAGCTGGGCCACCGTCTGGGCGCAGGCTTGCCGGGGCATTCCCGCCTTCGGCACCACGCACGCCGACTATTTCGACGGCGAGATTCCCTGTACGCGTGCGCTCAGCGCCGAGCGGATCGCCGGCCGCTATGAAGCGGAGACCGGCCTTGCCATCGTCGAACGTTTCCGCGCCGGCGGCATCGACCCCTCGCGCATGCAGGCGGTGCTCGTCGCCAGCCACGGGCCCTTCGCCTGGGGCGCCGATGCGGACGCCGCGGTCCATAACGCCGCCGTCCTCGAAATCGTCGCGCGCATGGCGCTGCGCAGCCGACAACTCGACGAGGATCTGCCGCCGATGCCGCAGGCCCTGCTCGAGAGGCACTTCAACCGCAAGCACGGCCCCGGCGCTTATTACGGACAGCAGAAGACGCCTGAGAGCGCCTGACGCGAACCCGGGGCGAAAAAAACCCGGCGCGAAGCCGGGTTTTTTTGCCGATCCGGCGTTTGCCGGGACGAGGCGTTCAGTGCGGGCCTTCAGTGCGCGATGACGCCCTCGACCGCCTCGGCGACCTTCGCCGCGGTGACGCCAAGGTATTCGAAGACCTGGCCGGCCGGACCGCATTCGCCAAAGCGATCGATGCCGACGACGGCGCCTTCGAGGCCGACGTACTGCCGCCAGTAAGAGGTGACGCCGGCCTCCACCGCAACGCGCGGGATGCCGCGCGGCAACACCGAGCTACGGTAAGCCGCGTCCTGCGCGTCGAAAGCGAAGTTCGACGGCATCGAGACGACGCGAACGGCGACGCCTTTATCGGCAAGGCTCTTCTGCGCGGCGATCGCGAGACTGACTTCCGAACCCGTCGCAATGATCACCGCCTGCGGCGTCCCGGCGCAGTCGGAGAGCACGTAGCCGCCGCGGCGGATCGCTCTTACCTGCTCGGCGTCGCGCGCCTGGTGCGCGAGGTTCTGCCTTGTGAGAATCAGTGCGGTCGGCGTTGTCTTGTGTTCGACCGCGACCTGCCAGGCGACGAAAGCCTCGACCGAGTCGCAGGGGCGCCAGACGTCGAGGTTGGGGACCATGCGCAAGGTCGCGGTCTGCTCGACCGGCTGGTGCGTCGGGCCGTCCTCGCCGACGCCGATCGAGTCGTGCGTGAACACGTAGATCGGGTTGATCTTCATCAGCGCCGCCATGCGGATCGCGTTTCTTGCGTACTCCGAGAACATCAGGAAGGTGCCGCCAAAAGGCCGGAAACCGCCGTGCAGGACGAGGCCGTTCATGATCGCGGCCATGCCGAACTCGCGCACGCCGTAATGGATGTAGTTGCCGGCCTTGGTCACGCCCGGCAGCACGTCCTGGCTGCCCTTCCACTGCGTCAGGTTCGACGGCGCGAGGTCGGCCGAACCGCCGATGAATTCGGGCATCAGCGGCGCCAGCGCGGCAATCGCGTTCTGCGAGGACTTGCGCGTCGCGATCACTTCGGCCTTGTCGATGATCGCGTTAAGCGCTGCGGCAGACTGCGTCGCGTAATCGGCGCGAAGTTCGCCTTGCATGCGCCGCGTGAATTCGGCGGCAAGCTCGGGATGCGCGGCGGCGTAAGCGGCAAAACGCGTCTGCCACTCGGCTTGCGCCTTGGCGCCGCGCTCGAGCGCGCTCCACGCCTGACAGATTTCACCGCAGACCTCGAAAGCGCCGTCGGTGATGCCGAGTGCGGCGCGCGTCGCGGCGATCTCGTCCTTGCCCAGCGGAGCGCCATGCACGTCGTGCGTGCCGGCCTTGTTGGGCGAACCCTGGCCGATCGTCGTCTGGCAGCAAATCAGCGTCGGTTTCTCGTTCTGCGCCTTCGCTTGTTTGATCGCCGCATCGACGGCGTCGATGTCGTGTCCGTCGACGTCGCGGATGACGTTCCAGCCGTAGGCCTCGAAGCGCTTGGCCGTATCGTCGGCGAACCAGCCCTCGACGTGGCCGTCGATGGAGATGCCGTTATCGTCGTAGAAGGCGATCAGCTTCGAAAGCTTCCAGACGCCGGCGAGCGAGCAGGCTTCGTGCGAGATGCCTTCCATCATGCAGCCGTCGCCCATGAAGGCGTAGCTGTAATGGTCGACGATGGCAAAGCCGTCGCGGTTGAATTCGTGCGCGAGGAGCTTTTCGGCGAGCGCGAAACCGACCGCGTTGGTAATGCCCTGGCCGAGCGGGCCGGTCGTCGTCTCGACGCCGGGGGTGTGGCCGTATTCGGGGTGCCCCGGCGTCTTGCTGTGCAGCTGACGGAAACGCTTCAGCTCGTCGAGCGGCAGATCGTAGCCGGTCAGGTGCAGGAGCGCGTAAAGCAGCATCGAGCCGTGGCCGTTGGAGAGCACGAAGCGGTCGCGGTCGGCCCATTTCGGGTCGGCGGGGTTGTGCTTCAAGTGCCGGTTCCACAGGGCGACGGCGATTTCAGCCATGCCCATGGGCGCGCCCGGATGTCCGGAGTTGGCCGCCTGGACGGCATCCATGGCCAGCACGCGGATTGCGTTGGCCAGCGAAGCTTGATTCACCATTTGATTTCGCCCGAGTAATTGAAATGATCTGCGAGAAAGACGCGAGCGACGGGCACGCCGACCTGCGTCCGCCTGTCCTGCTCAAAGGCCTCGTATTTTACAGGATGTGAGCGATAAGTCAGCAAGGCGGCCGGCGTTGAACCCTGAACGAAAACGCCGGTCCCACGCAAGGCCGGTTCATTGCACATCACAAAACGATATTTTATAATGTGGTAAGCCGCGCCAGGACCAAGGTGGCCTTCATCGACGGTTGCCAATATGTGTGGCATTTTCGTCCATAATTGCCGCGAGCCATCCCACTGAAGATCAGGAGAAGAATCATGGCAGCACAAGCCAATCCCACCGCTTCTGGCAACGATGCCGATCCGCAGGAGACGCGCGAATGGCAGGAGGCGCTTGCCGGCGTCATCGCCAACGAAGGCGCCGAGCGTGCGCATTTTCTCATCGGCGAGCTGATCGCCAAGGCGCGCGAAGCGGGAATCGACATTCCCTATAGCGCGACGACCGAATACGTCAATACGATTCCGCCCGACCAGCAGCCGCAATACCCGGGCGATGCCACGATCGAAATCAGGATTCGCAACTTCATTCGCTGGAACGCGATGGCGATGGTCGTTCGCGCCAATCGCGACAGCAACGTCGGCGGCCACATCGCGGCTTTCGCGTCCTCCGCCGCGCTCTACGACGTCGGTTTCAACTGGTTCTGGCACGCGCAGACCGACACCCACATGGGCGACCTCGTTTTCTTCCAGGGGCACTCAATCCCCGGCGTTTATGCGCGCGCGCATCTGATGGGGCGCCTGTCCGACGAGCAGGTCCTCAATTTCCGCCAGGAAGTTGACGGCAAGGGCCTCTCGTCCTACCCGCACCCCTGGCTGATGCCCGATTTCTGGCGCTTCCCGACCGTCTCGATGGGACTCGGGCCGATCCAGGCGATCTACCAGGCGCGCTTCATGAAGTACATGGAAAGCCGCCACCTGATTCCGGCGCAGGAGCGCAAGGTCTGGGCCTTCATCGGCGACGGCGAGACCGACGAAGTCGAGTCGCTCGGCGCCATCGGCATGGCCTCGCGCGAGAATCTCGACAACCTGATCTTCGTCATCAACTGCAACCTGCAACGCCTCGACGGGCCGGTGCGCGGCAACGGCAAGATCATCCAGGAACTCGAAGGCACTTTCCGCGGCGCCGGCTGGAACGTCATCAAGCTGATCTGGGGCCGCCACTGGGACGTGCTGCTCGACCGCGACAAGAAGGGACTGCTCAAGAAACGCATGATGGAAGCCGTCGACGGCGAGTACCAGACCTACAAGGCGCGCGACGGCGCTTACGTGCGCGAGCACTTCTTCAACACGCCCGAACTCAAGGAGCTCGTCGCCGACTGGACCGACGCCGACATCTGGGCGCTCAACCGCGGCGGCCACGACATCTTCAAGATCTACAGCGCTTTCAAGGCGGCGGCCGAGCACAAGGGCCAGCCGACGCTGATTCTCTCGAAGACGGTCAAGGGCTACGGGATGGGCCTTGCCGGCGAGGCGATGAATATTTCGCACCAGCAGAAACACCTCGACCGCGAAGCGATCATGCGTTTTCGCGACCGCTTCAAGCTGCCGGTTGCCGACGACAAGATCGAGGAGCTGCCCTTCCTCAAGTTCGCCGAGGATTCGCCCGAGTACAAGTACATGCACGAGCGGCGCACCGCGCTCGGCGGCTACCTGACGCGGCGCAAGGCCAAGGCCGCGGCGCTCGAGATCCCGGAGGTGACGGCTTTCGAAGGCCTGCTCAAGGCCTCGGGCGAAGGCCGCGAAGTGTCGACGACGATGGTCATCGTGCGCGTCCTCAACATCCTGCTCAAGGACAAGAAGATCGGTCGCCACCTCGTCCCCATCGTTCCCGACGAATCGCGCACCTTCGGCATGGAGGGCCTGTTCCGCCCGGTCGGCATCTGGAACCAGCAGGGCCAGAACTACATCCCGGAAGACCGCGACCA
>CAZALA010000032.1:0-27622 GCA_964485725.1 uncultured Propionivibrio sp.
CGTCGCCCTGGCAGGCCTCGCAGCGGCCGCCCTTGACGTTGAACGAGAAGCGGCCTGGCGCGTAGCCGCGCGAACGCGACTCGGGAACGCCGGCGAAGAGCTCGCGGATCGGCGTCAGGAGCCCCGTGTAGGTCGCCGGATTCGAGCGCGGTGTGCGGCCGATCGGCGACTGGTCGACGTTGATCACCTTGTCGAAGTGGTCGAGCCCGCTGATTTCGTCATGAGCCGCAGGTTCGGGCGTCGATCCGTAAAGATGGCGCGCCGCGGCGGCGTAGAGCGTGTCGTTGATCAGCGTCGATTTGCCCGAGCCGGAGACGCCGGTGATGCAGGTGAAAAGCCCGACCGGCAGCTCGAGCGTCACGTTCTTCAGATTGTTGCCGCGCGCGCCGGTGAGTCTGAGCTGGCGCGCCGGGTTGGCGCGACGCGCCAGGCTCGGCGACTCGATGCGGCGGCGCCCGGAAAGATAATCGCCGGTCATCGACGCCGGGTTGTTCTCGACTTCCTGCGGGCTGCCTTCGGCGACGATGAAGCCGCCGTGCACGCCGGCGCCGGGGCCGATGTCGACGACATAATCGGCGCTGCGGATCGCCTCCTCGTCGTGCTCGACGACGATCACCGTGTTGCCGATGTCGCGCAACTGCTTGAGCGTCTCGAGAAGGCGCGCATTGTCGCGCTGATGCAGGCCGATCGAAGGCTCGTCGAGCACGTACATGACGCCGGTCAGTCCCGAGCCGATCTGCGAGGCAAGCCGGATGCGCTGCGCCTCGCCGCCGGAGAGCGTCTCGGCCGAACGGTCGAGCGACAGGTAATCGAGTCCGACGTTGATGAGAAACTGCAGGCGGCTCGTGATTTCCTTGAGGATTTTCTCGGCCACCTGCGCCTTGTTGCCGGCAAGCTTTAAGGCGAGGAAGTGATCGCGCGCGGCGACGAGCGGCAAGTGGCTCGCTTCGTGCAGCGTCAGCGCGTCGCGCTCGGCGCCGATGCGCACGTTGCGGGCCTCTTCGCGCAGGCGCGCGCCCTGGCAGCTCGGGCAGACCTTGTTGCTGATCAGCTTCGCCAGTTCCTCGCGCACGGCGAGCGAATCGCTCTCCTTGTAGCGACGCGCGAAGTTGTTGACGATGCCTTCGAAGGGATGGTCGCGGTCAAAGCGCGTGCCCTTTTCGTTGAGATAGCGCAGGCGGATGACTTCGCGTCCCGAGCCGTAGAGAACGACGCGCTGGATGCGCTCGGGCAGCTCGGCAAACGGCGTGTCGACGTCAAAGTCGTAATGCGCGGCGAGCGAGGTGATGAGCTGGAAGTAGAACTGGTTGCGCCTGTCCCAGCTCCTGATCGCGCCGGCCGCGAGCGAGAGTTCGGGGTGCGCGACGATGCGCTTCGGGTCGAAGAACTGGATGACGCCAAGCCCGTCGCACTCGGGGCAGGCGCCCATCGGATTGTTGAACGAGAAGATTCGCGGTTCGAGCTCGTGCAGCGAATACGAGCAGATCGGACAAGCGAACTTGGCCGAGAAAAGGTGCTCCCTGGCGCTGTCCATCTCGTAGGCGATGGCGCGACCGTCGGCGTGGCGCAGCGCCGTCTCGAAGGACTCGGCGAGGCGCTGGCGCATGTCGTCACGGACCTTCAAGCGGTCGACGACGACATCGACCGTGTGCTTCTTGGTTTTTGCAAGCTTGGGCAGCGCGTCGATCTCGACGATCTCGCCGTCGACGCGCAGGCGCGCGAAACCCTGCGCGCGCAGTTCCGCAAAGAGGTCCATCTGCTCGCCCTTGCGGTTGGCGACGATCGGCGCGAGGATCATCAGGCGCGTATCGGCGGGCAGCGCGAGCACGTGGTCCACCATTTGCGAGACGGTTTGCGCGTCGAGCGGCCGCTGATGCTCGGGGCAATACGGTGTGCCGGCGCGAGCGAACAGGAGGCGCAGATAGTCGTGGATCTCGGTGACCGTTCCCACCGTCGAGCGCGGATTGTGGCTCGTCGCTTTCTGCTCGATCGAGATTGCCGGCGACAGGCCTTCGATCAGGTCGACGTCGGGCTTTTCCATGAGCTGCAGGAACTGCCGCGCATAGGCCGAGAGCGATTCGACGTAGCGGCGCTGGCCTTCGGCGTAGAGCGTGTCGAAGGCGAGCGAGGACTTGCCCGAGCCGGACAGGCCGGTGATGACGATCAGGCGGTTGCGCGGCAGGTCGAGATTGATGTTCTTGAGGTTGTGCGTGCGCGCGCCGCGTATCCTGATTTCTCTGAGTTCATCCATGTAAGATCAAAGTCCACCGCGAAGGCGCAAAGTCGCAAAGTCTGCGCAAAGGGATTTGTAGTGTTGTTCTTCTCTGCCATTCCTTTGCCGCGCCTTTGCGTCGGAGGTGGAATTTTTGCACGAATCTTTGCACGACTCTGGCGCATTGGCCCCGGCCGGGAAGAAGAAGCAAACCTGCTAATATACGCCAAGTCGGACCGCCCAAAACCCGCCTTGTTCCGTCTCCCGCCTTCCCGTTCCCGCCTGCTATCGAGCCGATGCCCGTTCCCCCCGATGATGCGATGAGTCCCGCCGAGCGTCGCGGCGGCGTCGGCCTTGCTGCGATTTTCGCGCTGCGCATGCTCGGGCTTTTCCTGATCCTGCCGGTGTTTTCGCTCTACGCGCAAACCCTGCCCGCCGGCGGCGACCTCATGCTCGTCGGCTTCGCGCTCGGCGCCTATGGCCTGACGCAAAGCCTGTTTCAGATCGCCTACGGTGCGGCTTCCGACCGTTTCGGCCGCAAGCCGGTGATCATCTTCGGACTCCTGCTCTTTGCCGCGGGCAGCTTCGTCGCCGCCTTCTCGACCGACATCTACGGCGTCATCGCCGGGCGCGTGCTGCAGGGCGCCGGTGCGATTTCGGCGGCAGTGACGGCGCTCGCCGCCGACCTCACGCGCGAACAACATCTCACAAAGGTAATGGCGATGATCGGCTCGTCGATCGGCGTTGCCTTCGCGCTCTCGATGGTCGGCGCGCCGCTCCTTTACGCCGGCATCGGCATGAACGGGATCTTCGTGCTCACCGGGCTGCTCTCCTGCGCCGCCATCTATGTCGTTGCCAGAATCGTTCCGCAGGCGCCGCCGATTCCGCGTCAGCCCGGCTGGCCAAGCTTTCTCGAAGTCCTCGCGCATCCGCAGCTGCAACGCCTCAATCTTGGCGTCTTCATCCTGCACGCGATGCAGACCGCGATGTGGGTGCTGCTGCCGACCCTTCTTGTCAGGAGCGGCGCGCTGCCCGTCGGCGAACACTGGAAAGTCTATCTGCCGGCGGTGCTGCTCTCCTTCTTTGCGCTCGTGCCGGCCATCATCTTTGCCGAGAAGCGCGGTCACCTGAAACTCATTTTCAGCGTGGCGATCGCGCTTCTCGTCCTGGTCCAGTTCGGCTTTTTCTTCATGGGGGCAAGCCTTCTTGCGATCGCGTTCTGGCTGCTCATTTTCTTTATCGCGTTCAATGTGCTCGAAGCGACGCAGCCCTCGCTGATTTCACGCATCGCGCCGCGGCATGCCAAGGGCGCCGCGCTCGGCGTCTATAACACGACGCAGTCGCTCGGGCTTTTCATCGGCGGCACGGTGGGCGGCGCGATTTCGAAGCATTTTGGCGAACCTGCGGTCTGGCTCGTCTGCGCCGCGTTGGGATTGATCTGGCTGGCTTTTGCGATGACAATGGCGATTCCCGCCTTGCGCGTCGCCGGTGTGGCGACCAAGACTTTATAATCGTCGTTTCGACCCCTTTTCATGGAGGCATTATGGCTTCGGTCAACAAGGTAATTCTCGTCGGTAATCTGGGCGCCGATCCCGAAACTCGCTATATGCCCAATGGCGACGCGGTCGCCAACGTCCGTCTGGCGACGACCGAGTCGTGGAAGGACAAGACGAGCGGTGAAAAGCGCGAGATCACCGAGTGGCATCGCGTCGTTTTCTATCGCAAGCTCGCCGAAATCGTCGCGCAGTACCTGAAGAAAGGCTCGGCGGTGTACGTCGAAGGCCGCATTCGCACGCGCAAGTGGACCGACAAGGAAGGCCAGGAGCGCTACACGACCGAGATCGAGGCGAACGAGATGCAGATGCTCGGCGGTCGTTCGAGCGCCGCATCTTCGGGCGGTGAAGCCGAATACGGCGGCAGCATGCCCTCGCAGGGCGCGCCGGCGAGCCGTGGCGGCTCGGGCGGCTCGGGTGGCGCCGGCGGCTCGGGCGGGCAGAGCAAGAAAGTCGACTTCAACGACATGGAAGACGACATCCCCTTCTGACGCGGCAAAGACCCGGGTGCAGGCCACGGCGCGGCGTTTTTCTCCGCGCCGTTTTCTTTCAGGGGTGACGCAGAACGTCGATGATGCGCAGGATTTCGGGCAAAAGCTGCTTCTTGCGCGACAGCACGCCGGGCAGGTCGAAGACGTTGTCATCGATGCGCTTGTACGCGAGTTCCTTCTCGGCCGCCGGCCACGGCGAGCACAAGAGGACGCTGTGCTCCTTGGTGATGTCGGTGACGAGGAGCAGCGTCCAGGACAGGTTTCTTTCCTTGCGCACGGCGTCGAGCGCAGCGAGGATGCTCGCCTTGACTTCGTCCATGTCGGCGAGCGTGCCGACTTCGACCTGGCTGACGCCGACCGAGAAACCGCCCTCGGCGTACTCCTTGTAGTCGCCCTTGACCATCTGCAGCGGGTCGGCTTTTTTCAGGCTCGCCATCTTCGAGAGCATCAGCGTGCCGTATTCGTGCAGGTCGACGCCGGCCAGACGCGCAAGTTCGGGCGCGTAGAGGCGGTCTTCGGGCATCGTCGTCGGCGAGCGCAAGAGCATCGTGTCCGAGAGCAGGCCCGAGAGCATGAGCAGGGCGGTGCCGCGGTCGGGCTCGATGCCGGCCATGCGGAAGTGGCTGTAGACGATCGAACAGGTCGAGCCGATCGGCTTCGAGTAGATGTAGATCGGCGTGCTCGTCTTCTCCGCGCCCATGCGGTGGTGGTCGATGATCTCGCAGATCTCGGCGTCCTCGGCGCCGGCGACCGCCTGCGAAAGTTCGTTGTGATCGACGAGGATGAGCTTGCGCCGCGGTTTCTCGATGAAGCTTGCGCGCGTCACGATGCCGACGAAGCTGCCGTCCTTGAGCACCGGCAGGCCGTGATACTCGCTGTTGAGGAGCGTCTTCTTGGCGGCGTCGAAGAGCTCGTCGTGGGCAAGGCAGAGCGGCTCGCGGTCCATGATCTGCTTGACCGGCAAGGAGAGCCGCAACATGCGGATCGTCTCCGAAGTATCGCAGGTCGACACATACACCGAGCCTTCGTAATCGCTGAAGTCGAGTGCAGGCGCCTCGCCCGGCGCATAGCCCGTGAGGATGATCGCCGGCAGCCCGGCCTTGACGGCGTAAGCGATGAGGTCGGGGCGATTGCCGACGATCATGATCGGCTTGGCCGGCGAGAGTGCCTCGACGCGCTTGATCGACTGCTCGAGGTCCATCGCGCCGGCCATGATCGGCGCCCTGAATTCTTCCTGCGTGCGGCGCAGGAAATGCCCCGGGATCACCTTTTCGATGTTGTCGGCGCGGAAGGTATAGAGCGGCCGCGAGTTGAGGTTGCCTTCGACGAGGTAGCGCAGCATCTCGTGTACGCCGACGACGCCGGCAAAGCTTCCCGTCTCGTCGAAGACCGGAACGGCCGCGATCCGCGGCGTGTCGAGATCCTCGAAGGCCATCTTCAGCGGGTCGTTGCTGTCGAGGCGAATGCCGCCGTCCTCGGCAATATCGACGACGCGCGGTCGCACGTCCTTCACGTAGTGCGGCGGCTCGATGCCGGCGTTGGCGAAGACGAATTTCGCCTGCTGGCCGAGCTGACCGCAGACCGCTGCCCGATAAACGCGACTTGGGTCGGCGGCATTCTTGAAGCGCGCGTAACTCCAGGCCGCGCAGGCGGAGTCGGTATCGGGATTGCGATGGCCGATGACGATGATTTCAGACATGATTTCTCTCAAGGGCAAGGCGAGCGGTGAAGAAGCGGGCCGGTGCTTGCGAAATGAGAGGCCGCGCCGGCAGGGGATTGAGATGGTAGCACCGCGGCCGCTTTGCGGGCACGCGGGCCGCACGGCGAGGCTGCGCGGCCGTCGTGCTCGCTATTCGGCGACGAAATGCTCGGGGTAGCGCTCGGCGATCAGCGGCAGCGAAGCGAGGATGCCGCGCAGATGGCGCTCGGTCGTTTGCGCGGCAAGCTCGGGGTCGCCCGCTTCGATCGCATCGACCATCGCCGCGTGTTCGGCGACGAGCTGGCGCGTTGGTGACGAAAAGTCGTAGCTCAGAAAGCGCACGCGGTCCATTTGCGCCTTGATGCTTTCGCTCACTTTCCACGCGTATTCGCGCCCCGCGTGCAGCATCAGCGTCTTGTGAAAGGCTTCATCGAGCGCGAGGAAGCTGCGGCTGTCGCCGGCTTTGACTTTCTTCTGCTGCGCCATTTGCGCGCGCAGCGTCTTGATCAGCGCCGCGTCGTGATTGGTGGCGACCTCGCGCATGATCGACACCTCGATGATTTCACGCAGGTGGCGCGCGTCGAGAACGCCTTTCACCGAAATCTTGCGCACGTAGGTGCCGCGCTGCGGCAGAACCTCGATCAGCATTTCGTCGGCAAGCTTGATGAAAGCCTCGCGCACCGGCTGCCGGCTCATCGAAAAGCGCTTGCTGATCTCGATTTCCGAGATCGCCTGGCCCGGCGCGAGATCGCCCTGGATGATCGCCGCGCGCAGGACGCGATGCAGCTGGGCGCCCATCGAGAGGGACTCCTGCGGACGAAAATTGGCAGTCGCCGAATCGAAGCTTGCACTTTCCATGGCGCGATTCTAACGCAAAGAAAGTGCTTGCCTTCCTTTTTTTGGATGCTAGTATACAAGTATACAACGCGCGCCCCGAGAAGTTCCGGCGCAGCGCTGCCCAGGTCTTACTATCGTCTTCACGCACAGGGAGCAGGCCAATGATCTTTGGACACGTCGATCAACTCGAGTCGGGTTTTGCCTGGCTGCCGCAGCCGCTCAAGACCGCGCTCGAGCACCTGAAGCAAGCCGATTTTGCCGCGCTCCCGGCCGGCAATTACGAGCTTGAAGGTCGCGACATCTACGTCCAGGTCATCGACATGGCGACGAAGCCCTTTGCCGAGACGCGCCCGGAAGTGCATCGCGACTACATCGACGTGCAGTTCCTCTGTCGCGGGCAGGAGAGAATCGGCGTCGCTTCGGAGACGGGGAGCAATGAGGTGAGCGAGGATCTCCTCGCGGCGCGCGACCTGCTCTTCTATACGGGGATGGAAAACGAATCGACGCTGACGATGACGCCCGGCAGTTTTGCCGTCTTCTTTCCCAGCGACGTCCATCGCCCGGGCTGCGCGGTGGCGGCGCCGGCGCCGATCCGCAAGGTCGTGATCAAGGTCCGTGCATCGCTGCTCGCCGGGATGACCGCGTGAACACCGTGCGCTGGGGAATGATCGGCTGCGGCGCCGTTGCCGAGGTCAAAAGCGGGCCGGGCTTTTACAAGGCAAGCGATTCGGCCCTCGTCGCCGTGACCAGCGCCGACCCGGCGCTGACGCGATCTTTTGCGCAGCGCCACGGCGTTGCGCGCGCTTACGAGACGACGGCCGAACTGCTCGCCGACGCGGCCGTCGAGGCCGTGTATGTGGCGACACCGCCGTCTTCGCACAAGCCGCTCGCCCTGCTCGCCGCCAGGGCCGGCAAGCACGTCTACGTTGAAAAACCGATGGCGATGCGTTTTGATGAGTGCCAGGAAATCGTCGATGCCTGCGCGCAGAACGGCGTTCGCCTTTTCGTCGCTTTCTACCGGCGCGCGATGCCGCGCTTCCTGAAAGTCAAGGCGTGGATCGATACGGGCGCGATCGGCGAAGTGCGCTGCGTGCGCGCGGTCCAGCACCAGCGCCCGGCGCCCGAAGACCTTTCGCGCGCGACGCTGCCGTGGCGTCTGCAGCCCGCGGTGGCGGGCGGCGGCAAGTTCCTCGACATGGGCATCCACACCCTCGACATCTTCGACTTCCTCTTTGGCGCGATCGTCGAAGTGCAGGGGATCGCGAGCAACCTGGCGGGGCTTTACGACGTCGAAGACACGGTCACGGCGACCTGGCGGCACGCGAGCGGCGTGCAGGGCACGGGTTCGTGGTGCTACGTCTGCGGCGACAACGAGGACTACGTCGAGATCATCGGCAGCAAAGGACGCATCGAATTCGAATTCTTCTCCGACAAGCCGCTGCAAATGATCACCGCCGCCGGCGTCGAGGAAGCCCACATCCCGAATCCGCCGCACGTGCAGCAGCCTTTCATCCAGAGCATCGTCGATGATCTCAACGGTCTCGCGCCCTGTCCCGGCGACGTCGACGCCGCCGTGCGCTCGACCTGGGTCGCCGACGAAGTCCTCAAGACCTACCGCCAGCAGCACGGTTATTGAACGCGAAGACTCTGAAAACCATTCACCACAGAGACACAGAGACACAGAGAAGGAAGAAGAGTAAAGACAAGAATGTCTCTCTTTTCCAAAGGTTTTCTCTGCGTTCTCTGTGTCTCTACTGAGTGGGTTTAAGAATCTTAAAGCCATTCACCACAGAGACACTGAGACACAGAGAAGGAAGAAGAGTAGAGACGAGAATGTCTTTTTTTCAACGGTTTTCTCTGTGTTCTCTGTGTCTCTGTGGTGAATAAGAATTTTGCAAATAGACAGGAGTCGATATGCCCCGCATCCAGTTTGAAGAACTCAAAGCCGAATTCAAGCGCGTCCTGATCAAGAAGGGCTGCGATGAAGCGAGCGCCGACATTTCGGCGCAACTGATGACCGAGACGAGCTGCGATGGCGTCTATTCGCACGGCGTCAATCGTTTCCCGCGCGTCATCGAATACATCGAGAAGGGCTATATCGACCTCAAGGCGAAGCCGGAGAAGGTGGCCAGCATGGGCGCTTTCGAGCGCTGGGACGGCAAGCTTGGCCTTGGCAACGTCAATGCCAAGCTGTCGATGGACCGCGCCATCGAGCTCGCCCGGGAATTTGGCATCGGCTGCGTCGCGCTCGGCAACACCAACCACTGGCTGCGCGGCGGCAGCTACGGCTGGCAGGCCGCGGAGGCGGGCTGCGTCGGCATCTGCTGGACCAACACGCAACCCAATATGCCGGCCTGGGGCGCGGCCGACCGGCGCATCGGCAACAATCCCTACATCATGGCGATCCCGCGCCAGGGCGGCCACGTCGTCGTGGACATCGCGATGGCGCAATATTCCTACGGGCAAATGGAAGCGACCGCGATGCGCGGCGAAATGCTGCCGGTCCCCGGCGGTTACGACGAAGCGGGCAATCTCTCGTGCGACCCGAAGGAAATTGCCAAGACCTGGCGCGTGCTGCCGATCGGCTACTGGAAGGGGTCGTCGATGTCGATCGTCATGGACCTCATCGCCGCCGTGCTTTCAGGCGGACGTTCGACGCTGAAAGTCGGCGAGCTCGGCAGCGACGAATACAGCCTCTCGCAGATGTTCATCGCGCTCGACGCGACGCGCATTGCCGGCGAAGCCTTCCTGGCTTCGGCAGTCGACGAAGTGATTGCCAACGTCCAGGCTTCCGAGCGCGTCGATCCGGCGCAGCCGGTGCTTTATCCGGGCGAAAAGGAACTCTCGATTCGCAACGCCAACCGCGCTGACGGCATCCCCGTTGAAGACGCGGTGTGGGCGAAGATCAAATCGCTCTGACCGCTCACGCCCCTCGAATCAAGGATAACCACTGATGGAAACCCGTGCCTGCGTCCTGCACGCTCAGGAAGATGTGCGCATCGAAACGATTGCGCTCGGCGAAGTCGGACCGCGGCAGGTGCTCGTGCGCATCGGCGCCGGCGGCGTTTGCGGTTCGGACATCCATTACTACTGGGAAGGCGGCATCGGTACGATCCGCGTCAGCGAGCCGATCGTGATGGGCCACGAAGTCGCCGGCACGGTCGAAGCCGTCGGCCGCGAGGTCACGCGCGTCAAGCGCGGCGACCGCATTGCCGTGAGCCCGAGCCGTCCCTGCGGCCGTTGCAAGTTCTGCCTTGGCGGGCTGGCGCAGCACTGCCTCGAAATGCAGTTCTTCGGCAGCGCCATGAGAAAGCCGCATACGCACGGCGGTTTTCGCGACCGCCTCGTCGCCGAGGAATTCCAGTGCGAGCCGATGGGGGAAGAGGTCTCGCTCGCCGAAGCGGCCTGTACCGAGCCGCTCGCGATCGGCGTGCATGCGGTCAACCAGGCCGGCAGCCTTTTCGGCAAGCGCGTGCTGGTGACCGGCGCCGGCCCGATCGGCGCGCTGCTGATCGCTGCCGCAAAGAGCGCCGGCGCCGAAGAGATCGTCGCCGTCGATCTTTCGGCGGCGCCGCTCAAGGCCGCGCTGGCGATGGGCGCAAGCTCGGTGATCAACCCCGGCAGCGATCCCGACGCCCTGAATGCGCTCTACAGCGCCGAGAAAGGTTACTTCGACGTCGCTTTCGAATGCACCGGCGTTGGCGCCGTCCTGAAACAGGCTTTCCCGGTCGTGCGCCCGCGCGCGACGATCGTCCAGGTCGGCGTCATGGCTGGCGCCGAGATTCCGGTCAATGCGCTCGTCGGCAAGGAAATCCGGCTCGTCGGCACGCACCGCTTCAACGGCGAATACGCGACCGCGGCGCGGCTCATCCGCGAGAAGCGCATCGACGTCAGGCCGGTGATCACCGCGACCCTGCCGATGGAGAGAATCGCCGAGGCGCTCGCCGTCGCGCGCGACCGCTCGTCGCAAATGAAGGTGCAACTCAGTTTTTCCTGAAACACGCCGCGCCGCGGACCGTCTAACTAAAGTCGTACGCAGTAAACCAGAACAGCGTTTCACTTTTTTGATATAGTCGCGCCTCCACGGAACGATGTTCTCAAATTCTTCGCAGGCCCATCGCCCTATCGTTCCGCCAACAAGGGGAGTTCTGACGTGAATAACCGCTATTCAGTAGTCGTCGCCGACTGTGATCACGCGTCGATCGACATCGAAAAAGCCGTGCTCGCCGGCGTCGTCGACGAGTTGCCGTGGGGCAAATGCAAGACCGAGGAGGAATTGATCGAAACTTGCCGCGCGGCCGACGCGATCCTCATGATGTACGCGCCGATGACGCGGCGCGTGCTCGAAA
The DNA here is from genome assembly GCA_964485725.1 of uncultured Propionivibrio sp. GTDB lineage: Bacteria > Pseudomonadota > Gammaproteobacteria > Burkholderiales > Rhodocyclaceae > Propionivibrio. The sequence goes on from CAZALA010000032.1 coordinate 11,142, forward strand.
AGCTCGAGCGCTGCAAGATCATCGTGCGCTACGGCGTGGGGGTCGACACGATCGACCTGAAGGCGGCCGCCGAGCGCGGAATCATCGTCAGCAACGTTCCCGATTACGGCACGCAGGAAGTTTCCGACCACGCGCTCGCGATGATGCTCTGTCTCACGCGCAAGGTTGCTTCGGCCAACGCCTTCGTCAAGCGCGGCGAATGGGACTTCAATTTGATCAAGCCGGTTCGCCGCCATCAGGAGCAGACGATCGGCATCGTCGGCATTGGCCGCATCGGCGGCGCCATGGCGCACAAGACGCACGCCCTCGGCATGAAGGTCATAGCGCACGACCCCAATGTCCGCGCCGATCAGCTGCCCGACTACGTGAGCCTCGTCTCGCTCGAGGAAGTCATGGCGCGCGCCGACGTCGTCTCGGTGCATTGTCCCCTGCAGGACTCGACGCGCAACCTGATTAACGAAAAAATGCTGCGCCTGATGAAGCCCTCGGCCTACCTCGTGAATACCGCGCGCGGCTCGATCGTCGATGAAGCCGCGCTCGAGAAGCTGCTCGAGGAAAACGCGATCGCCGGCGCCGCGATGGACGTCCTCGCGCGCGAACCCGGCAGCATGAACCACCCGCTCTTCAAGCACGAGAACTTCCTGTGCACGCCGCACATGGCGTGGTATTCGGAAGAATCGGCGAAGGAATTAAAGCGCAAGGCCGCCGAGGAAATCCGCCGCGGTCTTCTCGGCGAAGCGCCGAACTATCAGGTTAACGCATTCAAGGGGCAGGAAAAATGAAAAGCATCGTTTATCAAAGCGCGCAGCAGGTCACCGTCGAAGACAAACCGCTGCCCGAAGTGGCCGCCGGCGAATGCCTGATCAAGGTCGCCTACGTCGGCGTCTGCGGTTCGGACATGAACATCTATCACGGCGTGCATCCGCGCGCCAAGGCGCCCTTGATCATGGGCCATGAATTTTCCGGCACGCTCGTCAAGGGGCATCCGACGCTCGCCGCGGGGAGCCCGGTCACGGTCTATCCGCTGCTCTCGTGCGGCCAGTGCGACCCGTGCAAGAACGGCTACGCGCACGTCTGCAATACCTTGAAGCTGATCGGCATCGACTGCGACGGCGGCATGGCCGAGTACGTCAAGGTCCCGGTCGACAAGGTGATGGCGATTCCGCCTTCGCTCTCGCTCAAATACGGCGCCTTCATCGAGCCCCTCGCCGTTGGCGTGCACGCGGTGCGCCGCTCGGGCTACAAGCCGGGCGACCGCGCCGTGATTTTCGGCGCCGGCCCGATCGGCCTTTGCGTGGCGACTTGCCTCAAGTACTTCGGCGCGGCGCAGATCCTCGTCGTCGAAGCCAACGCCTTCCGCCTTTCGGTCGCGCAACAGCTCGGCTTTACGACGATCGACGCGAGCAAGGACGACCTGCGCGCCAAGGTGCTCGAATACACGAACGGCGCAAACGCCGACTTTGCCTTCGACTGCGCCGCGCACCCGAGCGTGCAGGCGCACCTGATGGACGTCATCCGCGTGCAGGGCACCGCGGTTGTCGTCGGCTCGTACAAGAAGCCGCCGGAAGTCGATTTGCTGAAAGTCGAGTTCAAGGAACTGACGATGATCGGCATCCGCGTCTATGAGCGCCGCGACTTTGAAATCGCAATCAAGATCCTCGAAAGCCAGTTCGTCGACTTTGACCTGCTCCTTTCCGAGCATGCGCCCGAAGCCGCGCCGCAGGTCTTCCAGGACCTCGTGAAGGGCGCGAACACGATCAAGACGCTCTTCAAAATGACCGCCTAAAAACTACCGAGAACAAAAAATGCAAGATCTATTCAGCCTCAAAGGCAAAGTCGCCCTCTTTACCGGCGGCAACCGCGGCCTCGGCCGTGCGATGGCCGTTGCCCTCGCCAAAGCCGGCGCCGATGTCGCCGTCGTCGCGCGCAAGACCGATCCGGAAGTCATCGCGGAAATCACCGCCTGCGGCGTCCGCGGCAAGTTCTACGAGTTCGATCTGTCCAACATCGAAGCCATTCCGCAGCTCGTCGCCGATGTGAAAGAGGATTTCGGCCACATCGACATCCTCGTCAACAACGCCGGCGTGCAGAAGCGCCACAAGGCCGTCGAATTCCCGAAGAGCGACTGGGATTTTGTCGTCAACGTCAACATGAACGCGGTCTTCTTCATGTGCCAGGAAGTCGGCAAATTGATGCTCGCGCAAGGCAAGGGCAAGATCATCAACATCGCCTCGCTGCTCACTTTCCAGGGCGGCATCACGGTGCCCGCGTACGCTGCGAGCAAGGGCGCGGTCGGGCAATTCTCGAAGTCGCTCGCCAACGAATGGGCGAGCCAGGGCATCAACGTCAATTGCATCGCGCCGGGCTATATGGCGACCGAAATGAATACGGCGCTGATGGCCGACGAGACGCGCAGCACGCAGATCATGGCGCGCATTCCGGCCGGTCGCTGGGGTAAACCCGAGGACATGGCGGGCGCCTGCGTATTTCTCGCGTCGGCCGCGTCCGATTACATCCACGGCACGACGATCGTCGTCGACGGTGGCTGGATGGGGCGCTAGCACGATGAACAATGCGGCCCGCCGCGGCAAGCGCCCGGCGGACCGCCTTTTTTTGTTTCAACAAGCGGGGGCAGCATGTTTACTAGAGGCTTGGTACGTACGCTCGAGTGGGTCCTGATAGGCATACTCGGATTCATGGTGATTCTGGTTTTCGGTAACGTCGTTCTGCGTTACGGCTTTAATTCCGGCATCGTCTTTTCCGAGGAAGTGTCGCGCTTCCTCTTCGTCTGGATGGTCTTCCTGGGCTCGGTGCTGATGCTGCGCGACAACGGCCACCTCGGTGTGCACACGCTGACCAAGAAACTGCCGCTCGCCGGCAAGAAGGTCTGCAAGTTCCTCAGCGACGCGATCACGCTCGCCTGTTGCGTGCTCTTGACCTACGGCGGCTATCGCATCGTCGGCCTCAACATGACGAACATCGCTCCGGTTTCCGAAGTTCCGCTCGGCGTCGTCTACATGGCGGTGATGTTCTGCAGCATCGGCATGGGCGTCCTGCTCATCGGTTCGCTCTATCGCCTGCTCAGCGGCAAGATGACCGAACAGGAAATGTGCCCCGATTTTGACGACGCGCTTTAGGAACAAGGAACTCCAATGACTGTTACCATTTTCCTGGTGTCGCTGTGCGGCGCCATGTTCATCGGCATGCCGGTAGCCTTTGCGCTGCTCGTTTGCGGCGTCTCGCTGATGATCCACCTCAATTCGTTCGATACGCAGATCCTCGCGCAGAACCTCGTTTCCGGCGCCGACAACTTCCCGCTGATGGCGATCCCCTTCTTCATGCTCGCCGGCGAGATCATGAACAAGGGCGGCATCTCGCAGCAGATCGTGAACGTCGCCAATGCCATCGTCGGCCACGTCGAAGGCGGCCTGGGCTACGTGGCCATCGTCGCCGCGCTGATCCTCGCCGCCATTTCGGGGTCGGCCGCCGCCGATACTGCCGCGCTCGCCGCGGTCGTCATCCCGATGATGCGCAAGGCCAACTACAACGTCGGCCGCTCGGCGGGCCTGATCGCCGGCGCCGGCTGTATCGCCCCGATCCTGCCGCCGGCGATGCCGCTCGTGCTGTTCGGGGTCGCTGCCCAGCTCTCCATCACCAAGCTCTTTTTCACCGGCATTTTCCCCGGCCTGATCATGGCGCTCTCGCTCGTCATCACCTGGAAGATCGTCGCGCGCAAGGACTTTGCCAACTCGCCGAAATCGACCTTCGAACTGTCCAAGCTGCTGCGCGCGCTGCGCGAGGCGGTGTGGGCGATGCTGCTGCCCTTCATCATCATCGGCGGCATGAAGAGCGGCATGTTCACGCCGACCGAAGCGGCCGTCGTCGCCGCCGTCGTCGCGCTCGTCGTCAGCGTCTTCATCTACCGCGGCATGAAGTTCTCCGACCTGCCCAAGCTCTTGCTGCAGGCGGCGAAGACTTCGAGCACGATCATGCTGATCGTCGCCGCTTCCATGGTCTCGGCCTGGCTGATCACGATTGCCGACATTCCGGCGCAGGTCACCGAGCTGATGGAGCCCTTCATCGACAACCGCCTGCTGCTGATGGCGATCCTGATGGTGCTGGTGTTTGCTGTCGGGACCGCGCTCGACCTGGCGCCGACGGTGCTGATCCTGACGCCGGTAATCATGCCGCTCGTCAAGGCGGCCGGCATCGACCCCTACTACTTCGGCATCATGTTCATGATGAACAACGCGATCGGCCTGATCACGCCGCCGGTCGGAACGGTCTTGAACGTCGTCTCGAGCATCGCGCGGGTCAACCTCGATACCGTGATCAAGGGCATGTGGCCCTTCCTGATCGCCGAGACCGCCGTCCTCTTCCTGCTCGTCCTGTTCCCGCAACTCGTCATGGTCCCGGCGCGCTGGTTCTATTGACAGGATTTACGGAAAACGGCGTGCCGGGCCGCGCGGCTGGGCGCGACACGCCGACTTACACCTGGTATCGCTCGGATTAGGCTCTGAGGACACAAGGGGTTGTTGCAGTCTCATCATTAACTGGAGAAGTGAAATGAAACTTAAGAATGCATTGTTTGCATCGCTGTTGGCCGCTGGCCTGATGACCGGTGTCGCCGCGCAGGCCCAGACGACGACGCTGCGCTTCGCTTCGGAAGCGCCGCGTTCGGATACGCAATTCCAGGCTGGCGAGCGTTTCAGCGAACTGCTCAAGCAGAAGACGGGCGGCGCGCTCGACGCGAAGATTTTCGCCGACAGTTCGCTCGGCAAGTTTGACGCCGCCATCAGCGGCGTGCGCGGCGGCACGATCGACGTCGTCGTTTCGGGCTCGGGCAACTTCACCGGCCTCGTGCCGCTGCTCGGCGTCTTCGACATTCCGTTCATGTTCAAGGATGCCAACCACGCTTACCGCGTCCTCGACGGCAAGGTCGGTCAGGAAGTCCTCGACAAGCTCGGCGACCACGGCATGAAGGGTCTTGCCTATTGGGACAACGGCTGGCGCGAGCTCACCAACAACGTTCGTCCGGTGAAGAGCCCCGCCGACGTCAAGGGCCTCAAGGTGCGCACCACCGGCAGCCCGGCCCACATCGAGGCTTTCAAGCTGCTCGGCGCCAACCCGGTACCGATGCCTTTGGCCGAACTCTACACCGCGCTCGAGATGAAGACCGTCGACGGGCAGGAACACCCGCTCGGCGTTCTCTGGTCGGCCAAGCTCTACGAAGTGCAAAAGCACCTGTCGCTGACCAACCACGCGTACAGCGCGCTGATCCTCGTCATGAACAAGGCGAAATTCGAAGCGATGAGCCCGGCGCATCAGAAGGCCATCGTCGAAGCCGCGCGTGAAGCGGGCGCCTACCAGCGCAAGCTCAACAACGACAACATGGCGAAGATCGTCGCCGACGTGAAGAAGGCGGGCATGCAGGTCGTCGAGAACGTCGATCTTGCCCCCTTTACCGAAGCGACGAAGCCGGGCCGCAAGACCTTCACCGACAAGTTCGGCGGCGAGAACTACATCAAGGAAATCGACGCCGTCCGCGACGCCAAGTAAGCGGGTCTGTGTTCCCCGGTACGACCGGGGTTTTTTCGGGGACGCTCCGGACGCCGTCTTTGGCGTGCGGAGCTTTCGGCTCTTCGCAATAACGGCGAAAAAGACCGGAGCCGGCCAACACCGGGGGACGCTTTGCAATGAACGAAAAAGTCAATTCGAATATTGACAAGACCTTGAGCGTGCTCGAGGCGATCTCGCAGAACGCCAAGGGCCTTTCGCTCGCCGACATCGTGAAAACGGTGGGCCTGCCCAAGACCACGACTTTCCGCATTCTCGAAATCCTCGCGGCGCGCGAATACGTCGCCTGGAACGAGGACAACGAACGTTACACCATTGGCATCAAGGCGCTCGAGATCGGCATCAGCGGCCTCACCGGGCTCGATATCGTCGACGTCTCGATTCCGTATCTGCAGCAGCTTTCGATGTCGGTCGGTGAAACTTCGTTTCTCGCCGTCTATAACGATGGCGACGTCGTCTATTTGTACAAGGCCGAGGGCACGGGTTCAATCCAGACCACGGCGCGGCTGGGCAGCCGGCGTCCCGCTTACTGCACGGCACTTGGCAAGGTGATCCTGGCGAGCCAGCCGATCGAGGAGACCGACCGCGTCCTCGAAAAGAAGCGCATCAAATTTACCGACAAGACCGTCGTCGAGCGCATCAGGCTCTACGAGGAATTCGCCGCGATCCGCCGCGACGGTTACGCGATCGACGACGAGGGCATCGAGTACGGTCTCTACTGCATTGCCGTTCCGATCTACAACTATACCGGCGCGGTCGTCGCGGCGATCAGCGTTTCCGGCCCGATCAAGCGGCTCTCGGAAAACCGGGCCGTGATCATCGACGAACTCAAAAGCGTCGGCGCGACGATCTCCAAGCGCCTGGGTTATGTCAAGGCGATCAAGTTCCGGCGCTAGGGCGATCGTTTACGCCGGCGCGAGGCGCGGCCGGACAGAAAAAATTCTTGAACCGTGTTCCCCGCTGGTGTAAAGTCCCGGCGTTTTCGCTGGTAAACGGTCAGGTTGCCTGACCAACCGCCGACGCAGGCGCCGCTCGTGCATCGCGCTTGTGCCGACCCATGCGCGGGGCCGCCGACGCGGGACCGCCTCGATCATTCACACCCCGCAACTCTGGAGACAAGATGAGCAACGTATATTTTCCTGACGCCGAGATTGGCCTGGAAAACCTCGAGCCGGGCCTGTCCCGGAAAATCAAGGCGCACGGCGGCGGCCTGATGGCGGTCGAGGTTTACTTCAAGAAGGGCGCCGTCGGTGCCGAACATCGCCACCCGCACGAGCAGGTTTGCTACTGCCTCTCGGGCGAATTCGTTTTCACGATCGAGGGCAGGGCGCCCGTCACGCTCAAGGCCGGCGACTCACTCTACTTTGCCTCTTCGGTGCTGCACGGCGCGACGTGCATCAGCGAGGGCAATCTCCTCGACGTCTTCACGCCGCAGCGCGAAGACTTTCTCAAGGCCTGACCAGGAGCATTCCATGAAACTCGACACCCGTTATTCACACCACCCGGAAGACGTCAAAGGCTACGACACCGAAAGCCTGCGCCGCCATTTTCTCGTCGAGCAGGTCTTCGTCACCGGCGAACTGAAGCTCGTCTATACGCACGTCGACCGCGTCGTCTTCGGCGGCGCGGTCCCGACCTCGCAAGCGCTCGTCCTCGAAGGCGGCAAGGCCTTCGGCACGCCGAATTTCCTCGATCGCCGTGAACTCGGCGTGGTCAACCTCGGCGGCGCCGGCCGCGTCGTCGTCAGCGGCAAGCCGCACGCGCTTGCCAACGGCGACGGCCTCTACGTCGGCATGGGCAATGAGACGGTCGCGCTGGAAAGCGACGATCCTGCCCACCCGGCCAAGTTCTATCTCGTCAGCAGCCCGGCGCACGCGACCTATCCCACCGTGCATATCACGCGCGCGACGGCCAACCCGAAGAAACTCGGTTCGCCCGAGACCTGCAACGTGCGCACGATTTATCAATACGTGCATCCGGCGGTGTGCAAGAGCTGCCAACTCGTCATGGGCGTTACCGTCCTCGAACCCGGCAGCGTCTGGAACACCTATCCGCCGCACACGCACGAGCGGCGCATGGAAGTGTATCTCTACTTCGGCATGGCGCCCGAGACGCGCGTTTTCCACCTGCACGGCCAGCCGAAGGAAACGCGCCACATCGTCATGGCGAACGAACAGGCGGTGATCTCGCCCTCCTGGTCGATTCATTCGGGCGTCGCTTCCGGTGCTTACTCGTTCATCTGGGCGATGGCCGGCGAGAACCAGACCTTCGACGACATGGACGGCCTCGGCCCCAACGACCTCCTCTAAAGGAAAAAAACATGAGCGGTATTCTTGATGCATTCAAACTCGATGGCAAAGTCGCCATCGTCACCGGTTCCGAGCGCGGCCTTGGCCGCGGCATGGCGGTCGCGCTGGCGCAGGCCGGCGCCGACATCGTCGGCGTCACCTACGTGGCAAGCGCACCCGAAACGCAGGCCGCGGTCGAAGCGACCGGCCGCAAGTACATTCACGTCATGGCCAACCTGTCGTCGATCGAGCCGATTCCCGGCATCGTCGAAAAAGCCGTCGCGGCTTTCGGCCACGTCGACATCCTCGTGAACAACGCCGGCATCATCATCCGCAACGACTCGGTCGATTTCACCGAGAAGGAATGGGACGACGTGATGGACATCAACGTCAAGGCGACTTTCTTCATGTGCCAGGCGGTCGCCAGACAGTTCATCAAGCAGGGCAGCGGCGGCAAGATCGTCAACATCGCTTCGATGCTCTCTTTCCAGGGCGGCGTGCGCGTGCCTTCGTACACAGCTTCGAAGAGCGGGGTCAAAGGCATCACGATGCTGATGGCCAACGAATGGGCGAAGCATGGCGTCACCGTGAACGCGATTGCCCCCGGCTACATGGCGACCGACAACACGACCGCGCTGCGCGCCGACGAAGCACGCAGCGCGGAAATCCTCGGCCGCATTCCGGCCGGACGCTGGGGCCTGCCCGAGGACCTCGGCGGCGCCGTCGTTTTCCTCGCGTCGAAGGCTTCCGATTACGTCAATGGTTACACGGTTGCAGTCGACGGCGGCTGGCTCGCGCGGTAAAGTGCTGCGGCCTAAACTCGGAGTCAAGCGTATGAAACAGTTCATGGGTCCCGACCTGATGTTGCCGGACGAGGCTTCGCGCCGGCTCTATCACGATTACGCGGCGCAGATGCCGATCATCGACTACCACTGCCACCTGCCGCCGGCCGATGTCGCCAACGATTCGCTGTTCAGGAACATGGCGCACGCCTGGCTCGGCGGCGACCACTACAAGTGGCGCGCAATGCGTTCGAACGGCGTGCCCGAGGCCGACATCACCGGCCACGAGCCGAACTACGAGACCTTCCTGGCGTGGGCGAAATCCGTGCCGAGCCTCGTCGGCAACCCGCTCTATCACTGGACGCACCTCGAACTGCAGCGTTACTTCGGGATCTGCGAGCCGCTCTCGGAAAAGACCGCACCGGTGATCTGGGAAGCCTGCAACGCCCAGCTCGCCAAGCCCGAGTTCGGCGCGCGCGCGCTGCTGACGCGAATGAAGGTGCGCGCGATCGGCACGACCGACGACCCGGCCGACACGCTCGAGCACCATATTGCCTACGCCAAAATCAGAAAGCCCGGCGAGCCCGTGATGGTGCCGAGCTATCGGCCCGACAAGGCGCTTGCGATCGAGGATCCGGAAAGCTGGAAGCTCTATCTTGGCAAGCTCGGCGCCATCGCCAATGTCTCGATCGGCTCGTACCAGGACCTCGTGCTCGCGCTCGACAAGCGCCACGCCGCTTTCCACGAACTGGGCTGCCGCGCTTCCGACATCGGCCTGATCGTTCCGCTCGCGAGCTTTGCCTCGCAGCAGACGCTCGACGCCCTGTTCGCGAAACTGCTCAAGGGCAGCGTGCCGAGCGCCGAAGAGAACGACATTTTCAAGACCGCGATCCTGCTCGAAGTCGGGCGCATGAACGCGAGGCGCGGCTGGGCGATGCAGCTGCACATGGCGTGCATCCGCAATCTCAACACGCCGATGTTCAAAAAGCTTGGCCCCGACACCGGCTACGATGCGGTGAGCGACCTGCCGATCGCGCGCAAGCTCGGCGACTTCATGGACGCGCTGCAGAAGGAAGGCATGCTGCCGAAGACCATCCTCTACTCGCTCAACCCCAACGACCTCGAAGTGCTCGGCACGATCATGGGCTGTTTCCAGGACGGGTCGATCCCGGGCAAGATCCAGTGCGGTTCGGCGTGGTGGTTCAACGACACGATCGCCGGCATGCGCCGGCAGATGGTGAGCCTCGCCGACCTCGGCGTGCTCTCGCGTTTCGTCGGCATGCTCACCGATTCGCGCAGCTTCCTCTCGTTCCCGCGCCACGAGTATTTCCGCCGCATCCTCTGTGCCCTCGTCGGCGGCTGGATCGAGGACGGCGAAATCCCCGCCGACTTTGAAACCTTCGGCAACATGGTTCAGGACATCAGCTATCGCAACGCGAAGAATTACTTCGCGATTCCCGGCGTCGTCGATTGACGCTTGCAGTCTTGCAGCACCCCGAGCGGCCTCGCAAGAGGCCGTTTTCTTTTGCCTCTTCCTGCAGGAGCGCAACTCAGCTTGCGCGATACGGCATTTGAAAGCCCCGCCGCATCGCCAAATGAATTCGGCTCCTGCAGAAATGCGGGGATTAACGACTGCTGGCCGGCTTCAGCGCCACCGCCGCGGCCTCGCTCACTGCAGCGGTGAGCGCAGCGAGCACGGCCGAATCGAGGTTCCAGCAGTGCCAGTAGAGGTCGACACCAAGCTCGCTACGCGGGGCAAGGTCGACGAGTTCGCCGCTCTCGAGCAAAGGCCGCACCAAGAGTTCGGGAACCACCGTGGCGCCCCAGCCGGCGAGCGCCGCGCGCACCTGGCCTTGCGAACTCGGCACGAAACTCTGGACGAGCCGGACGTGGCGCAAGCCGAAGTGACGGCTGACGAACTCGGTCTGCAAGTCGTCCTTGCGGTTGAAAGCGATGAAGGGCAGGGTCTGGAAATTGTGCGCGTTGAGCCCCTTGGCGCCGAGTCTTTGCGCCACTTCGCGGTTGGCGACCGCGACGTAGGCCATCTTGCCGAGCGCGACCATGCGGCAGCCGCGCAGCGGCGCTTTCAGCGTCGTGACGCAGCCGAGGACCTCGCCCTGGCGCAGCCATTCCTGGGTGAAGTCCTGGTCGTCGGCGATCACTTCGAGCGTAAGACCCTCGCGCACCAGCGCATCGAAAGCCGGCAGTGCCCAGCTCGCGATGCTGTCGGCATTGACGGCGATCGAGATCCGCTCGGCTTCACGCGCTCCCGCCGCGTTGCCAGGATTGAGGTGCTGAAGCTCGTGCTCGAGGTCGGCGCGCAAGAGCCGCATCTGCATCGCGTGCTTCAGAAGCAGGCGCCCGGCCGTCGTCGGCTTGAGCGGACGGCCGCGCACGATGAGGACCGTGCCGACTTGCGTTTCCAGAGCGCGCAGTCGCTGCGAAACGGCAGACTGCGTGATCGAGAGGCGGTCGGCTGCTTTTTCGAAGCGCGCTTCCTCGACGATCGCAGCCAGGCATTCGAGGAGTTCGGGGGCAAAGGCGTTCATGAGAAGAGTCCGTAGAAAAGACGTAAACGGGTCGCTTGGGCGAGCGCCTGTTAACATTAGCAAAACTTATGAAGCGATAGATTATTTAATAAGCGTGGGCTTTTGCCGCGCCCGGGGCGACACTTGCCTTCATCGCAAACGGGCGGAGAAAAAGCATGAAAATTGGCGTGCCGAAAGAGATCAAGAACCACGAATACCGCGTTGGCCTTACCCCGGCCAGCGTCCGCGAGCTCGTCGCGCGCGGCCACAGCGTTCTCGTGCAGAAAGACGCGGGCCTGGCGATCGGGCTTGGCAACGAAGCCTATCTCGCCGCCGGCGCCACGCTGGCCGCGGACGCCGCGAGTGTCTTCGCGCAGGCGCAGCTCATCGTCAAGGTCAAGGAACCGCAGGCGCATGAATGTGCAATGCTGCGACCCGACCAGATCCTTTACACCTATCTCCACCTTGCCCCCGATCCCGAACAGGCGGCGGCGCTGATCAAATCCGGCGCGGCGTGCATCGCCTACGAGACCATCACGGGTCCCGGCGGCGGGCTGCCGCTCCTGGCGCCGATGAGCGAAGTCGCCGGTCGCATGGCGATCCAGGCCGGCGCGGCGCACCTCGAAAAGTCGAAAGGCGGCATGGGGATTCTGCTCGGTGGCGTTCCCGGTGTCGCGGCGGCCGAGGTCGTCATCCTCGGCGCCGGGACGGTCGGCAGCAACGCCCTGCAAATGGCCGTCGGCCTCGGCGCGCAAGTGACGGTGATCGACCGTAACGTCGATCGCCTGCGCGAGCTCGACCTCATTTTCGGCAACCGCATAAAGACGCTTTTCTCGAGCGAACACAACGTCGAGGAAGCCGTTCTCAAGGCCGACCTCGTCATTGGCGGCGTCCTCATCCCGGGTGCCGCTGCGCCCAAGCTCGTCACCTCGGCCATGGTCGCGCGCATGAAAACCGGCGCCGTCGTCGTCGATGTCGCGATCGACCAGGGCGGTTGCTTTGCGACCTCGCATGCGACGACGCACGACGCGCCGACTTTCGTCGTCGACGGCGTGATCCATTACTGCGTCGCCAACATGCCGGGCGCGGTTGCCCGGACCTCGACCTTCGCGCTCAACAACGCGACCATCGCGCACGCCCTCGAACTCGCCGACAAGGGCTGGAAGCAGGCGCTCAGGGACAATCCGCATCTGAAGAACGGCCTCAATGTCGCGCGTGGCAAAGTGACTTACGAAGCCGTCGCCGCCGCCCTCGGCTACGATTACGTCCCTGCCGATCGCCTGCTTGCCTAGGACCGCGCGTCTTTCGCAGCCGGTGATGGCAGAAATCTAAAAAGCTTCACCACCAAGGCACCAAGACACCAAGAAGCACCAAGATCAACATTGGCTTTTCTTGGTGAAACTTGGTGCCTTGGTGACTTGGTGGTTCGCTGTTGGAAATCAGGAGGAAGCGCGGCACCGCGAAACTCCGGTCCTGTCACGGCGGCGCCAAGGTTGCCGCAGCGCGGCTTCTGCGCGAGAATGCCGAGTTCCGGAGCAGCTGCCAGGTCGGCACAACAAAACATCCAGCGAGCCAAGCCGCGTCGCGCAATCGCGAACGACTGGCAGGCGAGCGCGCTCGCGACCGGTTCGCCGCCGCCGCGTGCCTGCCATGCGTGATGTCAGCAGAAGAAGCGAAAGAGAGCCAGGAAAATGCATCAGGGAGCATTGCGCAACAAATCACAACAGGCCGCGATGGCCCTGGCGGCGCTCGGCGTCGTCTACGGCGACATCGGCACGAGCCAGTTGTACACGCTGAAGGAAGTCTTCGCCGGCAACCATCCGATTCCGCTCACCCCCGAGAACGTCCTCGGCATCCTCTCCCTGATCCTCTGGTCGCTGATCATCATCGTCTCGGTCAAGTACGTCGTCTTCATCATGCGCGCCGACAATCGCGGCGAAGGCGGCATCATGGCGCTGATCGCGCTGGCGCTTTATGACGCCAAGGGCGACCCCAAACGGCAGCGCCTGATCATGCTCGCGGGCCTCCTCGGTGCCGGCATGTTCTACGGCGACGGCATGGTGACGCCGGCGATCTCGGTGCTCTCCGCGCTCGAAGGCCTCGACGTCGCGACCCCGGCTTTTCGCCCCTATATCATTCCGATGACGCTGATTGTCCTGTTCTGCCTCTTCTTCTTTCAGCGGCGCGGAACGGCGAAGGTTGGCGCACTCTTCGGCCCGATCATGGTGCTCTGGTTCTCGACGCTCGCCATCCTCGGGCTCATCAGCGTCGCCGCGCATCCCGGCGTGCTGCTCGCAGCCAATCCCGCGTACGGTGTCGGCTTCCTGATCGAAAACAGCGGCATCGCCATCGTCGCGATGGGCGCCGTCGTGCTCTCGGTGACCGGTGCGGAGGCGCTTTACGCCGACATGGGGCACTTCGGCAGCCGGCCGATCCGGCAGGCCTGGTTCGGCTTCGTCCTGCCCTCGCTGCTGCTCAATTATTTCGGCCAGGGTGCGCTGCTTCTCGTCGACCCGACGGCGGTGGAGAACCCCTTCTACCATCTTGCCCCGGACTGGGCGCTCTATCCCCTCGTCGCCCTGTCGACGGCGGCGACGGTGATCGCTTCGCAGGCGGTGATCTCGGGCGCATTCTCGGTGACGCGGCAGGCGATGCAACTCGGTTTCGTGCCGCGCTTCGAGGTCAAATACACATCGGAAAAAGAGCAGGGGCAGATTTATCTTCCTGGCGTCAACTGGGGGCTTTTCTGCGCCGTCGTGATTCTCGTCATCGGCTTCCAATCGACGAACAATCTTGCCGGCGCCTACGGCATCGCGGTGACCGGCGACATGGTGATTACTTCGACGCTGGCCATCGTCGTCGCCGCGAAGGGCTGGAAGTGGGGCTGGCTGCGGGCAATCGCGCTTTTCGCCTGCTTCATGACGGTAGAATTGACCTTCTTGTTCGCGAATCTCCTGAAGATTCCTGACGGCGGCTGGTTTCCGCTCGCCGCGGGCGCGCTCGTCTTTCTGCTCATGAGTACCTGGAAGCGCGGCAGCCAGCTCCTCGCCGAGCGCCTGAGTGGCGAATCGATCGAACTCGATGCCTTCATCGATGCGCTGCTCGTCTCGATGCCCATTCGTGTTCCGGGGACGGCCGTTTTCATGGCCACGAGCACGGCCTATGTGCCGAACGCCATGCTCCACAACCTCATGCACAACAAGGTCCTGCACGAACGCGTGCTGATCGTCTCGGTCGAGATTTTTGACGTACCCTACGTTCCCGAGATCGACCGTGTCGAAGTGCGCAAGCTGAAGGCCGATTTCTACAGCGTCGTCATCCAGTACGGTTTCATGGACACGCCCGACGTCCCGCACGCGCTGACTTTCTGCAAGGAGCAGGGCCTCGCCTTCGACATGATGGAAACGTCCTTCTTCCTCGGCCGCTCGACGCTGATTCCGAAGATGCACTCGAACATGGTGCTGTGGCGCGAGAAGCTCTTCATCATGATGTTCCGCAACGCGAGCAGTGCGACGAGTTTCTACAAGATACCGAGCAACAGGGTCGTCGAGCTCGGCACCCAAGTCGTGCTGTGAAGGGCCGGCTGCGCTTGCTCATGCTGCGTTGCGGCGGACCTTGCATAGCGCTGCTATGCGGCGGCCGCCCACGCCTTGCCTGAGCTTCGCTCGCTCGGCCTTTTGATCATACGGTGCAATAGCGCAGCGTCACCCATAGGCGAAAAAAACGGCCAGACCGCACGGTCTGGCCGTTTTCGCTGGACCTTAAGCGTTCAGACGACTTCGGCCGGCTCCTCGGCGAAAGTGAGCTTGACCTTGCCGTCTTCGCCAAAATCGACGGTGACGTGGCCGCCGTTCGCGAGCTTGCCGAACAAGAGCTCGTCGGCGAGCGCCGAGCGGATCGTGTCCTGAATCAGCCGGGACATCGGACGCGCGCCGAGCAGCGGGTCGAAACCGGCGCTGGCGAGGTGCGCCTTGAGCGCTGGCGTGAAGGTCGCTTCGACCTTCTTCTCGTGCAACTGCTCCTCGAGCTGCATCAGGAACTTGTCGACGACCCGCAGGATGACCTCGTGGTCGAGCGGCTTGAACGAGATCGTCGCGTCGAGGCGATTGCGGAACTCGGGCGAGAACAGCCGCTTGATCTCGACCATCTCATCACCGGCCTGCTTGCTGTTGGTAAAGCCCATGTTCGAGCGCTGGATCGATTCCTGTCCGGCGTTCGTCGTCATGATGATGACGACGTTGCGGAAATCGGCCTTGCGTCCGTTGTTGTCGGTCAGCGTTCCGTGGTCCATCACCTGCAGCAGGATGCTGTAGATGTCCGGATGCGCTTTTTCGATTTCATCGAGCAGCAGGACGCAATAAGGCTTCTTGGTGATCGCCTCGGTCAATTGTCCGCCCTGGTCGAAACCGACGTAGCCGGGCGGCGCACCGATCAGGCGTGAAACGGCGTGGCGCTCGAGGTATTCCGACATGTCGAAGCGCAGGAGGTCGATGCCCATGCAATACGCAAGCTGCTTGGCGACTTCGGTCTTGCCGACGCCGGTCGGCCCCGAGAAGAGGAAGCTGCCGATCGGCTTGCCGGGCGTTCCGAGCCCCGAGCGCGCCATCTTGATCGCTCGCGCGAGCGCGTCGATTGCCGCTTCCTGTCCGAAGACGACGGCTTTCAGGTCGCGGTCGAGATTCTGCAGCGCGCTGCGGTCGTCCGAACTCACCTGCGTCGAGGGGACGCGGGCGATCTTGGCGACGATTTCCTCGATGTCCTGCTTGCCGATGACGCGCTTCTGCTTTGATTTGGGCAGGATGCGCTGCGCGGCGCCGGCTTCGTCGATGACGTCGATCGCCTTGTCGGGCAGGTGGCGATCGGTGATGAAACGCACGGCGAGGTCAACGGCCGAGGTCAGCGCGGCGCCCGAGTACTTGATGCCGTGGTGCGCTTCGAAACGCGACTTGAGCCCCTTGAGGATTTCAACGGTGTCGGCGACCGACGGTTCAGTGACGTCGATTTTCTGGAAACGGCGCGAGAGCGCGTGATCCTTTTCGAAGATCCCGCGATACTCGGTGTAGGTCGTCGCGCCGATGCATTTCAGCTGCCCGGTCGACAGCGCCGGCTTGAGCAGATTCGACGCATCCATCGTCCCGCCCGACGCCGAACCGGCGCCGATCAGCGTATGGATTTCGTCGATGAACAGGATCGCATCGGGGTTGCCGCGGATCTGCTTGAGCACGCCCTTCAGACGCTGTTCGAAATCGCCGCGGTACTTGGTGCCGGCCAGCAACGCGCCCATGTCCAGCGAAAAGACCTGGGCG
>CAZALA010000033.1:0-26821 GCA_964485725.1 uncultured Propionivibrio sp.
GGGCCGGCATGTCGCACGACGAGACCGACTACACGGTGGGGCTAATCCGCGAAGTCACGCAGGGGCGGGCGCTGATGATCGTCGAGCACGACATGGACGTCGTTTTTTCCTTGAGCGACCGCATCAGCGTCCTCGTCTACGGGCAGGTGATCGCGACCGGAACGCCCGAAGAAATCCGCAACAACGCGAGCGTCAAGGAAGCCTATCTTGGCGAGGAGGTGAAGGCATGAACGCGCCATTGCTCGCGGTCGAAGACCTGCACGCGCATTACGGCAAGAGCCACATCCTGCATGGCGTCAGTTTCGCGGTCGGCAGCCGTGAAGTGGTCAGCCTGCTCGGCCGCAACGGCTCGGGCCGCTCGACGACGATGAAAGCGATCATGGGCCTGGTGCCGCCGAGTGGCGGCAGCGTACGCCTCAAGGACCGCGACCTCGCGAAGGCGCGGCCGTATGAAGTCTGCCGCGCCGGCATCGCCTACGTCCCCGAGGAGCGCGAGGTCTTCGCCAACCTCAGCGTCGACGAGAACCTGCGCATGGGCGAGCAGCTTGCCGTCGCCGGCGCAACGCGCTGGCCGGTGGAAGACATGTTCGCCTACTTCCCGCGCCTGAAGGAACGAAGGAACACGAAGGCCGGCAGCCTTTCGGGCGGCGAGCAGCAGATGCTGACGATCTGCCGCTCGCTGCTCGGCAATCCGCTCGTCATCCTGATCGACGAGCCGACCGAGGGCCTCGCGCCGAAAGTCGTCGCCACCGTCGCCGAATGCATCAAGGACATGCAGGAGAAGGTCGTTTCGGTCGTCCTCGTCGAGCAGAAGCTCGCGATCGCGCTGAAAGTCTCTTCGCGCGTCTGCGTCATGGGGCACGGCCGCATCGTCTTCGAAGGCAGCCCGCAAGAACTCGCCGAAGACAGGCAGCTGCTCGCCGACTGGCTCGCCGTCTAGGCCAACGAATTCATCAATGAGAAGGAAGCTTTAATCATGGCAGACAAAGTCATCATCTCCTGTGCCGTCACGGGTTCGGTGCACACGCCGAGCATGTCGCCCTACCTGCCGCTCACCCCGGATCAGATTTTCGAGCAGGCGGTCGAAGCGGCCGAAGCCGGCGCCGCCATCCTGCACCTGCACGCGCGCAATCCGGCCGACGGCAGCCCGACGCCCGATCCGAAAGTTTTCGATCAGTTCGTTCCGCGCATCAAGGCGGCGACCGACGCGGTGATCAACATCACGACCGGCGGCAGCACGCGCATGACGCTCGAGCAGCGTCTCGCCTACCCGCTGCAGGCGCAGCCCGAGATGTGCTCGCTCAACATGGGCTCGATGAACTTCACGATCCATCCTGCCGCACGCAAGATCACCGAGTGGCTTCACCCCTGGGAGAAGCCTTACGTTGAAGGCATGGAGGACCTGATCTTCCGCAACACCTTCAAGGACATCAAGACGATTCTGCGCGAGCTCGGCGACAACTGCGGCACGCGCTTCGAATTCGAATGCTACGACTTGGGCCACCTGTACACGCTCGCGCATTTCGTCGACGAGGGGCTGATCAAGGGGCCGCTCTTCATCCAGTCGATCTACGGCATCCTCGGCGGCATGGGGCCCGACCCCGAGAACCTGATGGTCATGCGCACGACCGCCGACCGCCTCTTCGGCCGCGACAAATACCGCTTCTCGGTGCTCGGCGCCGGCCGCCACCAGATGCCGCTTCTGACCGTCGCCGCGGTGATGGGCGGCAACGTGCGCGTCGGCCTCGAGGACAGCCTCTATCTCGGCAAGGGCCAGCTCGCGCATTCGTGCGCCGAGCAGGTGAAGAAAATCCGCCGCATTCTCGCCGAGCTCTCGCTCGAAATCGCGACCCCCGACGAAGCGCGCGCGATGCTCGGCTTGAAAGGCAAGGACAAGGTCAAGTTCTGAACCGGCGGCCGCGTCTTTTGTAGGAGCCGAATTCATTCGGCGATGCGGCCTCGGCCAAAATCAACCGCCGCATCGCCCAACAAGTTGGGCTCCTACAATTTTCTCCGTCGCCGCGTTCGGTTTTGCAGGAGCCCAATTCATTGGGCGATGCCCGAAGGAAATCCCCTTGGGGATTGGGCGCCTGCATTCATCATCAGGAGCAAGAAATAAATGAGCACCCCCAGCAAGCAGATCAGTTTCACCGAGCTGCGGCCCCGCTTCAAAGACGGCATGAGCATCCTGTTCGGCGGTTTCATGGGCGTCGGCACGCCCGACGGCATCGTCGACGAAATCCTCGACTCGGGCGTCAAGGACTTGACGGTGATCGGCAACGACACGGCGACGGCCACTACCGGTATCGGCGTCCTGATCGCGGCCCGGCGCGTGCGCAAGGTCATCGCCTCGCACATCGGCACCAACGCCGAGACCGGCCGGCAGATGATTGCGAACGAACTCGAAGTCGAGCTCGTGCCGCAGGGCACGCTCGCCGAGCGCATCCGCTGCGGCGGCGCGGGCCTCGGCGGCGTGCTGACGCCGACCGGCGTCGGCACGATCGTCGAAGAGGGCAAGACCAGGCTTTGTTTCGACGGCGTCACCTACCTCGTCGAGCGGCCGTTGCGCGCCGACCTGGCGATCCTGAAAGCCTGTCGCGCCGACGAGAAGGGAAACCTTGTCTACCACCGCGCGGCGCGCAACTTCAATCCGATCATGGCGCTTGCCGCCGACTTCGTCGTCGCCGAAGTCGATGGCATCCTCGAGGCCGGTGCCATGGATCCGGATCTCGTCATGACGCCGGGTATCCTCGTTGACGCGCTGATTCTCTCGGGAAAGAAATAAATGGACGCGAAGACCCTGATCGCCTGCCGCGTCGCGCAGGAACTCAAAGACGGTGACGTCGTGAACCTCGGCATCGGCCTGCCCACCCTGATTCCCGACTACCTGCCCGCAGGCATCGAGATCACGCTGCAATCGGAGAACGGCTTTCTCGGCCTCGGCCCGCTCACCGGCGACCCGCTGCCCAACCTCGTCAATGCCGGCGGCAAGCCCTGCGGAATGGTCGCCGGAACGGCCTTCTTCGACAGCGCCATGTCCTTTGCGATCATTCGCGGCGGCCACGTCGATGTCACCGTGCTCGGCGGCCTGCAGGTCGATCAGCACGGCAACCTCGCGAACTGGATGGTGCCGGGCAAAATGGTGCCGGGAATGGGCGGCGCGATGGACCTCGTCACCGGCGCGAAGCACGTCATCGTCGCGATGGAGCACACGACCCGGGACGGCGGCGCCAGAATCCTCAAGCAGTGCGATCTGCCGCTGACGGCCGCCGGCAAAGTCAAAGCGATCGCGACCGAGCTCGCCTTCTTCCGTTTCATCGACGGCATCCTGACGCTCACTGAAACCGCGCCGGGCGTCTTAATCGAGACGATCCGTGCGCGCACCGAAGCGGACTTTGTCGTCAGCCCCGATTGCCGAGAAATGCTATTGCCCGATCTCGCGAGCCAATAGCCGCCAGGGCGGTCAGCGCGTCGCCGCCCACAGCGCCGCCGAGTCGGCATCGAGGTAGAGCGTGCACGCCGGATGCCGGCGCAGCACACTCGCCGGACACGATTCGGCGATCGGGCCTTCGAGCAAGGCCTTGACGGCGGCGGCCTTGGTCGGGCCGGGAACGACGCAGAAGAGCGAAGCGCCGCGCGTCAATGCCGGCACGGTCAGCGTGATCGCGCGCGCCGGAACGTCCTCGAGCCGCGCGAAAGCGCCGTCATTCACCTGCTGGCGGCGACAGGTCTCGTCGAGTTCGACCTCCTTGATCGGCAGCGGGTCGTCGAAACGCGCGACCGGCGGATCGTTGAACGCGATATGGCCGTTTTCGCCGATGCCCAGGCACACGACGTCGATCGGCGCGGCGTTAAGGAGCGCGGCGTAGCGCTGCATTTCCTCTGCGATCGGCAGCCCTGCCGTATCGAGAAGATGCACGGCTTTGAGCGGCACGTGGTCGAAGAGCGCGCTGCTCAGGAAGCGGGCGAAGCGCTGCGGCGCGTCGGGCGCGAGGCCAAGATATTCGTCCATGTGAAAGGCTTCGATCCGGTCCCAGGGAAGGTCGGCGGCGGCGCGCAACGCGGCGAGCAATTCGTTCTGCGACGGCGCGGCGGCGAAGATCATCCGGCAGACGCTGCGCGCGGCGAGCACTTCGAGGATGCGGCGCCGGCACGCCGACGCGGCGGCACGCCCGAGCGCGGCGCGCGTCGGATGAATTTCGATCCTGAGCCGATCGACGCAGTGAATTTGCGCGTTCGTTTCCTTCATTTCCGGCTCGCCGGCGAGGCGCCGACGCGTTCGCGCGCAGCGGCGAGAATGCGCTCGAAGCGCCGTCCGTACTCGAGGTAATTGTCGCGCCGCGCCTGCTCGGAAGACGCTACGCTGGCGTCGTGGAAAACGACGGCCATGTGCGGCTCGATGGAAGAATCGCCGTCGTAGCCGCTGGCGATCAGGTCCTCGACGATCGCGGCGACTTCGCAGACGCCTTCGTCGGGAAAGAAGTAGCGCTCCTTGCCGGTCGCGACGTCGCGCTGCCCGTCCTTGATGTGGACATGCACGATGTGTTCGCGCAGCCGGGCGTAGGACTCGCGCGCGTCCTGGTTGGGATAGGGGAAGGGCTTGCGGAAGTCGGGCGTCGTTCCCGGGTTGCCGGTATCGAAAACGAGTTTGAGGCCGGGGACGGCGTCGAGCATCTCGAGCGTATGCTCCCAACTCATGCCGCCGAAGTTGAAGCAGTTTTCGTGCACCGGCGTCATGCCGGCGTCGAGGAAACGGCCGCAGATCTCGCGCAGGCGGGCAAAGCGTTCTTCCTTTTTCTGATCGGGAAGCGCGCGGCCGGCGGCGTCGGTGAAAATCGCATAGCTCATGATGCGCACGCAGGGCACCTGGAGAATCTTCATTCTGCGCACGGCGCGCTCCACCGTTGCGAGCGTCTCGGCGAAGGGCTCGTCGACGCTCTTGCTCCAGTTGGCGATCGTCGAGCCGAAGCAGTTGATGCCGACCCCCGCGGCGTCGAGCTTGCGGCAAACCTCGGCAAAAGCCGGCTCGGGCAGGTCGTGGATGTTGACGCCATCGACGCTGCGCGCCTCGATCAGCGACCAGCCGAGCGCGCGCGTGACTTCGATCTGGCCGTCGATGCCGGCGGCGGCTTCATCGGCAAAACCGGAGAGGCGCATGCTCACTCCTTGAACACGTAGGGCCGGCCGGTCTGCATCGAGGCATAGATGCCGCAAATGAGCTCGACCGGAATCTTCGCCTCGGCGCCGGCGACGGCGGGTCTTGCGCCGCTTTGGATCGCTGCCGTGAGGTCGGCGATCTGCAGCCGATGGCCCTCGACGCTGATCGCCTTGGGGTCGCTCGCGCCCTGCTGCGCGCCGCCGCGGCTGATGCCGGCGATGATCGCCGCGTCGCCCGCGTCGACGTCGGCAAAAGTCCAGTCGACGATGTTCTCGCCCTCGATCGCGGCGCTGCCGCGCTCGCCCGAGACCTCGATGCGAAACGGCTGGCCCGGCGCGCACGAGGTGCTCGATTCGATCACGCCCATCGCGCCGCTCTGGTAGCGCAGCGCCGCGCAGGCGTTGTCCTCGACCTCGATGCCGGTATGCGTGCGCGTCGCGGTGTAGCCGAAGACCTGCTCGGGGCGGCCGCCGAAGTGCAGCATCAGGTCGATCGCGTGGATCGACTGGTTCATCAGGCAGCCGCCGCCGTCGAGCGCCCAGGTGCCGCGCCAGGCGCCCGAATCGTAATACTCCTGGCTGCGCCACCACTTGATGCGGCCGCTGACGAAGAGGAGCCTGCCGAAGCGGCCGGCTTCGATCGCCTTTTTCAGCGTCACCGCGCCCGCGCCGAAGCGGTACTGGAAGACCGGCGCGAGGATGACGCCGCTTTCCCGACACGCGTCGATGATCGCCTGCGCTTTCTCGGCGGTCGTATCGAGCGGCTTCTCGCAGAGCACGTGCTTGCCGGCGCGCGCGGCCGGGATCGCGACCGTGCCGTGCAGGCCGGTGGGCGTTGCGACCGTCACCGCGTCGATCGGCGCTTCGGCGAGAAATTGCTCGAGGCTCTCGTAAGCTTTGATCCCGCGCGGCCCGGCAAAATTGCGCACGCGCGTCGCATCGCTGTCGCAGGCCGCCGTGAGTTCGGCGTTGGCGACGCTCTTGATCGCTTCGGCGTGAAAGGCGGCGATCGTTCCGGTGCCGATGATTCCGAACCTGACTTTGGCGTTTTCCATGTCTATTCTTCCCTCTGCGTTGGGACGGATTTCGTCCATAGGCGTTTGAACCGGCTGCCGATCCAGCGTCCCGAACTCGTCGACCAGATCACCGAAATGACGAGCAGCGCAAAGAGCACCGCCGAAATCGGGCGCGTGAAGAACGGCGACGGATCGCCGGCGGTGATCATCAAGCCGCGGCGCAGGTTGTCCTCGGCCATCGGCCCGAGAATGAAGCCGAGGACGAGCGGCGCGACCGGGTAATCGAGTTCGTTGAGGAGCACGCCGAAGAGGCCAAAGCCGAACATCACGTAGATATCGAACAGCCGCCCCGAGAGCGCGTAGGCGCCGGTGACGCAGATGATGAAGACCGAGGGCATCAGCACGTAGCGCGGAATCAGCAGGATCTTCACCATCTGCCGCGTCCAGGCGAGCGAGAGGATGAAGACGGCGAGCGTCGACACCATCGAGATGGCGATGATCTGGCCGACGACCTCGGGCTGCTCGGCGACGAGGAGCGGCCCGGGCCGCAGGTTGTGGATCGTCATCGCCGCGAGCAGGACGGCGGCCGGCGCGCTGCCGGGGATGGCGAGGGTCAGCGTCGGGATGATGTCGCCGCCGATGCAGGCGTTGTCGCCGGCCTCGGCAGCGATGAAGCCCTCGACCGAGCCCTTGCCGAAGAGCTCGGGCGTCTTGCTCGCCTTCTTCGCCGTGAAGTACGAGAGCCACGAGGCGGTATCGCTGCCGACGCCGGGAATGATGCCGATGACGATGCCGATCAGGGAGGAGCGCAGGATCACCCATTTGTACTGCAGCACTTCAAAGAGGCGGGGAACGATGCGCCCGACCTTCGCCTGCACTGTGATCTGCCGCTTCTTGCGCAGCGAGTCGAGGACCTCGGGGATGCCGTAGGCGCCGATCAGCACCGGAATCAAGGCGAAGCCGCCGCCGAAGGCCGTCATGCCGAAGGTGAAGCGTTCGGTCGCGTGGATGCTGTCGTCACCGACGGTCATCAGGACGAGGCCGAGGAAGCCGGCGATCCAGCCCTTGATCGGGTCCTGCGGCGCGCACAGGCTGCCGGCGATGACGACGCCGAAGACGGCGAGCCAGAAGAATTCGTAGGTGCCAAAGGAGAGCGCGGCGGTGCCGATCAGCGGCGTCAGCAACGCGAGGCAGATAAAGCCGAGCAGCGTGCCGATCGTCGAGGCGGTCACCGACAGGCCGATCGCCTGTGCCGCCTTGCCCTGCTGCGCGAGCGGGTAGCCGTCGAGGCAGACCGCCGCCTGCGCCGGCGTGCCGGGAATATTGACGAGGATCGCCGAGCGGCTGCCGCCGGTGACCGAGCCGACGTAGGCGGCGAGGATGACGGCGATCGCCTTGTCCGGCGCGAGCGAGAAGGTGAGGCCGGTCAGGAGGCTCAAGGCGGTGGTCGTCGTCAGCCCCGGCATCATGCCGAAAACGATCCCGGCCTGCGCGCCGACGAAGATGTAGAGGATCGTCAGCGGGTCGAGCAGCAGATTGCCCATGCCGGCCAGGATGCTCAGGATGTCCATTTGCGCTGTCTCGTTTAGGCCAAGTCAGGGAAAAACGATGCCGAAAATCCTGCTGATGAGATAGAGGAAGGCGACGATGAAGAGCGCGGCGTAGAGCGAGGCCTTGGCCGCCTTGGCGAGCGAATCGCTGCGAAAGGCGAGGCCGAAAACGACGATCGCGAGCGGCGCGAGCAGGTAGAAATTGAGCTTGCCGAGCAGGAAGATCAAAAGCGCGATCAGGAGCGCGCCGGCGCAGAAACGGCCGAGGCCCCAGGCGCGGGCGTCGGCGACCCAGCGGATCGGCGCGACTTCATCCGGCTTCGCCCGCCAGCGCACGAGGCCGCGCACGGCGACGTAGGCCGCCGCCACGCCGAGGCAGGCCGCCATCGCCAGCGGGAAAAGATTGGGCGCCGTGTACCACTCCCACGACGGCGCCTTGAACGGCATGCGCAAGCCCTGGACGAAAAAGGCCAGCGCCAGCGCAAGCAGAAACAGGCCGCCGAAGAAATCCCGGCGCGGCTGCTTCTTCTCGCCGCCGCCGTCGGGCGGCAGAGGAATCGCGTCCTCCGCCGCGCCGGTGTTGCGCTCGCTCATGCGTGCTTACCTGGGGATTTTCAGGTCGTTGGGCGACTTGGCCGCGGTGCCCGAGTCAAAGAGAATCCAGGCTTCCTTGCTCGCCAGGCGCTCGGCGAGGTCTTTCGCCTCCTTGCCGTAGATCGCGATCGGCATCGCGCCCTTCGTCTTGGCGTAGTCCTTGACCGCCTGCGAGGCGGCGCCCTTGACGAAGGCGTCATCGTAAGCGGCGACGACGTCCTTCGGCAGGTCGGCCGGGGCGATGATGCCGAAATAGGAGCCGTAGTCGGGGAAGTTCGGCACGGCTTTTTGCAGCGAGGGGATCTCGCCGTACCCGTCGATGACGAGCGGCGTCTTCGACGACACGGCGAGGGCGCGCAGCTTGCCGCCGCGCAAGAGTTCGGCGACTTCGACTGAGAGCTGCATGACGACCTCGGCTTCGCCCGAAGCCACCGACATCACCGCCGGAACGCCGCCGGCGTAGGGAACGTGACGATAGGTGACGCCGGTATTGGCCTTGAACAGCTCGGCGGCAAAATAACCCGAGCTGCCGACGCCGGCCGAGGCGAGCACCACGGCACCCGGCTTGGCCTTCATCGCCGCGATCAAGTCCTCGATCGACTTGATCGGCGAATCGGCTTTGACGCAGATCACGTTCGGCGTGAAGATCGGCAGCCAGTAATTCCAGTCGCGATGCGTCTGCTCAAGCCGGCCGAGCACCGCGTAACTGCCGACGCTGACCGTCGAGTTGGCGGTCACCGTATAGCCGTCGTGCGGCTTGTCCCAGACTTCCTTGGTGCCGATCGCGCCGGCGCCGCCCGGCGTGTTGACGACGACCATGCGCTGGCCGATGTGCGGCTCCATGACGCCGGCGGTCATGCGCGCGACCGTGTCCGAAGCGCCGCCGGCGGGCCAGGGCACGATCACCGAAATCGTTTTCGTCGGTTTCCACTTCTCCTGCGCCGCTACGTTGGCAGCCAGGATGCCGAGCGACGAGACCGCGATCATCGTCGCCAATAGAACTTTCGCAGCTTTCATTTCTGACTCCTCAAAAATTGAATTGCGGACTGTCTGCGCTACCAAGCAACTCACGCCGAGTCGGGGGAAGCGGCGTGAACGGACCGGGAATGCCTGCGAGGCTTTTCAGCCTATCGGCGCGTACGCCTTGAAGGGCAGTTGTGTAACCGATTACATATCCTGCCCTAAGCGACTCCCGATTGCAACGGTTGGGCGGGCTCTTGCGACTTCGGCAAGACGGGGCACTGGACGCGTTGCGGCGTGCAGCGAGCGCCGGCGAACCATCGGCGCGCCAGCTCGCTCATAAGCCATGCCTCCTGTACCCGGATGGCGGTGTCGTTCCCCTGAGAGACAGAGGTCCACCATGGCCAGCAACAAGATGCGCGCGATCCACCCCGGCGAAATTCTGCGCGAGGAATTTCTTGCCCCGCTCGGCATGAGCGCCCGTGCCCTGGCGATCGCGCTGCGCGTACGCGCGCCGAGAATCAACGACATTGTGCGCGAACGTCGCGCCGTCTCGCCCGACAGCGCCTTGCGGCTGGCACGCTACTTCGACACAACGGCACAGTTCTGGCTCAAGCTGCAAACGAGTTACGATCTGAAACAGACGGAAGGAAACCGACATGAGCCCTTTGCTTGAGATCCTCGCGCTGGCGCGCGCAGGCAAGTGGGACGAGGCGCACCAGCTCGTCCAGGAGCATGAGTCGAAGCACGCGGCATGGCTGCACGGCATCCTGCACGTGCAGGAAGGCGACCTTGCCAACGCCGAATACTGGTACCGCAAGGCCGGGCGCGATTTTGCCAGGCGCGGCGAGCCTGCAGCCGAACTTGACGCACTGGCGGCGAGCCTGCGCGGCTGACCGCGAAGCGAACGGCTGCCGTCTACCCCCAGGCCTTGGGCCGGCACGTCGATTGCCGGGGTGAGTTTTCACCGGAGACGCCCATGGACATGGATGCAGACCGTATCAGGCGCCATACCGCCACAGCGCTTCTGCAAGCGATCGACGATGTGACGACCGAAAGCCTCACGGCTTGTGCCGAGGCGCCCGCCGATACGAGCCGGCGCTTGATCGGGCTCGAGCGCGAGTGGGACACCGACCGGGCGCTCGAAACCGAGGCGGCGACGATGGGACTCGTCGGCCTCGCGCTCGGCGCTTTTGTGCGCAGGGAGCTGCTCGCCTTGCCGGTGATCGTCGCCGGCGCGGTGCTGCTGCAGGCGCTCACCGGGCGCTACCCCCTGATGCCGCTTTTCCGCCGCCTGAAAGTGCGCACCGCCAAGGAGATCGCGCGCGAGCGTTACGCCTTGAAGGCGTTGCGCGGCGACTTTGCCGGCGTGCGCCAGCGCCAGACTGCGGCCGCGCCAGCCGGCGAGCCGGCAGCCGGGGCGCCGGGGCGCGCCGAAGCGTCGCCACGCTTGTCCGCAGTGGAGACCCGCCATGACAATCGCTGACCGCCTTCCGGCGACCGCTCATCGCGTCGCCTTGCATACCCGGCCCGAGATCAACGACGACATTCGGCGCCGCGCCGACGCACAGGTCTTTCGCCTCGCCGGCGCACCTAAGGCCGAAATCGACGAGCGCTTGCGCGCGCTCGAGCACGAATGGGACATCGAGCGCCTGCTGCAGACGAATGCCTCGCTCGTCGTCCTCGTCGGCATGGCGCTCGCGCTCACCGTCAACCGCAGGTTCCTGCTCCTGCCCGCCGCGGTTTTCGGCTTCTTTGCCCAGCATGCGCTGCAAGGCTGGTGTCCGCCGATCCCGGTCTTTCGCCGCCTGGGCGTGCGCACGCAACACGAGATCGAGCGCGAGCGCTATGCTTTGAAAGCGCTGCGCGGTGACTTCGACGCGCTCCCGGGCAGAGAAGAGGCACCGAGCGGTGAGCGCGTGCGTGCAGCGCTAACCGCGGTTGACCGCTAATCGCTTGCCGGCGCGAGCGCGCCTGCCGAGGAGATGGAAATGAAAAGCCATGCCAGCTGTCGCCTGCTCTACTGGGTCTCGTTTGCCGTGCTTGCCGCTGCGCTTTCCGCCTGCCAGACCGTCGAGACGACGCGCGGCGGGCAAATCGGCGTTGACCGCAAGCAGTCGATGACTTCGCTCGTGAGCAGCCGCGAAGTCGACGAGCAGGCCAGCCAGGAATACGCGCAGGTCATCGAGGGCGCGCGCCGCAAGGGCCTGCTCAACCAGAACGCGCAGCAGGTGCAGCGGGTGCGCACGATCGCTACGCGGCTGATCCAGCAGGTCGGCGTTTTCCGCGACGACGCGCCGAAGTGGAAGTGGGAAGTTAATGTGCTGAGCGCGCCGGAAGCCAATGCCTGGTGCATGCCCGGCGGCAAGATCGCCGTCTACACGGGCCTCATCGAAAAGCTGCGCCTGGCCGACGACGAACTCGCCGCGGTCATGGGGCACGAGATCGCGCACGCGCTGCGCGAACACGCGCGCGAGCGCCTGGGGCGGCAGATGGCGACGCAGGCGGCGACGGGACTGGGATCGCTGGCGCTTGAACTGTTCACCGGCGTGCATCTTGATTCGACGCTGACCGGCACCGTTTCCGAGGCGGTCTTCGTCCTGCCCAACAGCCGCCAGAACGAGCAGGAGGCCGACCTCATCGGCATTGAGCTTGCCGCCCGCGCCGGCTACGACCCGCGCGCGGCGATCACGCTCTGGCAGAAGATGGCGCAAGGCGGCGCCAGCGGCACGCCCGAGTGGTTGTCGACGCACCCGAGTCACGAAAGCCGTTTGCGCGAGTTGCAAAGCGACGTGCAGAAAGTCATGCCGCTTTACGAAAGAGCCAGGCTCGCGAAGTAGGCGGCGGCCGCGATTCCCGATTCCCGCCCGACAGCGCGGGAAGGGCCGAGCTGCCCGCTTCAGCCGAGCTTGAAATAGGCGACGCGCTCGTGTAATTCCTTCGCCATGATCTGCAACTCGCTCGCGCTCGCCGCGTTCGCCTGGATCGTCGCGTTCGTCTCTTCGGTCATTTGCGCGACCTGCTCGACGTTGTGCGCGATATCGTCGGCGGCGACCGCCTGCTCCTTCGTCGCGTGCGCCACTTCGAGCGCGCGGTTTTGCGATTCGGCCGCCTCGCCGTCGATGCGGTCGAGCATCGTCGACACCTCGCCGACTTTTTCGAGACCCGACTCGATCTTCGGCTTCGCCGCCTGCATGCCGCCGACGGTCTGCTGCGTTTCCTGCTGAATCTTGCCGATGACTTGCGCGATTTCCTGAGTCGCGCGCGCCGTGCGTTCGGCAAGCTTCCTCACTTCGTCGGCAACGACGGCAAAGCCCCGTCCCTGTTCGCCGGCGCGCGCCGCTTCGATCGCCGCGTTGAGCGCGAGCAGGTTCGTCTGTTCGGCAATTTCGCGAATGACACCGGCAATGCCGCCGATTTCGTCGGAGCGGCTGACGAGCCCGCCGACCTGTTCGGACGCGGCGGCGATCGAAACCGCCATTTCTTCCATTCCGCTCACCGCCTCCCGAATCGCGGCGACGCTGTCGCGCGAAAGCGTTGCCGTGCGCTTGGAACTCTCTTCGTTGGCGCGGGCGAGCATCGACACTTCGTTGATGCTGACCGTGACCTCCTCGAGCGCGGCAGCGGCCGAGGCCGTCGCCAGCGCCTGCTGCTCGCTCGCCTGGCTGACCTGCGTCGTCGCCGCCGACAGATTTTCGGCCGCCGCCGAAATCGTGTCGCCGGTCGAGCGCACGCCGGCGATGATCTCGCGCAGGCGCACGACCATGTCGTTCATGGCGCGCATGACTTCGCCGACTTCGTCCTTGCGGTCGGCGTCGAGCACGACCGCGAGGTCGCCGTCGGCGATGCGCCGGGAACTCGCGACGAGGCTGCCAAGCGGCGCGATGACGATGCGGTTGAGGTAGAAGATGAGGATGGCAAGCAGCGTGATCGTGAGCACGAAGGTGGCGACGATCATGATGTTGCGGGCGCGCGCCGCCAGGCTGAAGATTTCGTCGCTGTAGCTTCCCGAGCCGACGATCCAGTTCCAGTCCTTGTATTCGTTGAAGACGACGACCTTGTCGCGCGAGCGCGTCTCGCCCATCGAGGCGTTGATCCAGGGATAGACGATTGTTCCGTTGCGCGCTTCGAGGATTTTCCTGATGAAGAGCTTGCCGTCGCCGTCGGCCGAGTCGATGATGTTCTTGCCTTCCTGCGCCGGGTGGATGACGAGCGTGCCGGCGCCCGCCCCGGGCGTCGCGTCGAGCACGTAGGTATAACCGGTCTGGCCGAGAACGATCTTCTTGATCGTCTGCTTCAGGTAGTCGAGCGAGGCGACGATGTCCATGCCGACGAAGCGGATGCCGATCACCTCGCCCTTGCCGTCCCTGATCGGATCGTATTGCGTCATATAGCTGCGGCTAAAGAGCGTCGCCTTGCCGATGAAGGGCTTGCCGGCGCTCACCGCCGCGTACGCCGGATGATTCTTGCCGAGCATCGTGCCGACCGCGCGCGTGCCGTCCTCTTTTCTCAGCGAAGTGGCGATGCGGACAAAGTCGTCGCCCTTGCGCGCAAACAGCGTCGCGACATTGCCGCTGGACGAGCTCGTGAACGCGTCGACCTCTTTCTCGCTGCCGTTGAGCGGCACGCCGTTAAGCTTGAGCAGCGGCGAGTCGCCGCTCGCCTCGAGCACATACTCGCCGCTCACCGCGGCGCTGAAGGCG
Source organism: uncultured Propionivibrio sp. (assembly GCA_964485725.1). GTDB lineage: Bacteria > Pseudomonadota > Gammaproteobacteria > Burkholderiales > Rhodocyclaceae > Propionivibrio. The sequence goes on from CAZALA010000033.1 coordinate 13,981, forward strand.
TGCGCCCAGTTTCCCGTCTGCTGGCGCAGGCTCGCGTCGGTCTGCGCGATCATGTTGATGACGAGCTGGTTGGTGCCCTTGAGTTTGGCCAATTCCTCGCGTTCGTTGATGCCGCGAATCTGCGCGTCGAGGAAAAAGCCGAAGCCGCCGAGCGCGAGAACGACCGCCGAAAAGACGATGGCGGCGACTTTGAAGCGGATCGAATTGCGGTTGAACATGACGGCCTCCCTTGCACAGACGGCATTCTACCTCGCGCCAGGCCGCTGCCGCGCCAGGCCGGGCAGGTCTACAATAGGCCTGCAGCCCCTACAGGAGACCCTCATCATGAAAACGAAAGCCTATGCCGCGCAGGGTGCGCAGAGCGCGCTCGCCCCTTTCGAGATCGAACGCCGCGCCCCCGGCGCCGACGATCTGCGCATCGAGATTCTCTATTGCGGCGTCTGCCACTCGGACCTGCATACCGCGCGCAACGAGTGGGCAAATACGCTCTACCCCTGTGTTCCCGGCCACGAGATCGTCGGCCGCGTCGTCGCCGTGGGGCCGGCGGTCAGCCGCTTCAAGGTCGGCGACCTTGCCGGTGTCGGCTGCCTGGTCGATAGCTGCGGGCATTGCGCTTCGTGTGCCGACGGCGAAGAGCAGTATTGCGAAAACGGCTTTACCGGGACTTACAACGGCCCGCTCTTCGGCGGCGAGAACACCTGGGGCGGTTACTCGCAGGCGATCGTCGTCAAGGAGGCCTTCGCTCTTCACATCCGGCACGCCGCGGTGGACCTCGCGGCGGTCGCGCCGCTCCTGTGCGCCGGCATCACGACTTATTCGCCGCTGCGCCACTGGGGCGTCGGCCCTGGCAAGCGGGTCGGCATCGTCGGCCTCGGCGGGCTCGGGCACATGGGGGTGAAGATCGCGCACGCGCTCGGCGCCCACGTCGTGTTGTTTACCACTTCACCCGGCAAGCTTGCCGACGGCAAGCGCCTCGGTGCCGACGAAGTGTGCATCTCGAGCGATCCAAAGCAAATGGCGGCGCTTAACGCGAGCCTCGACTTCATCCTCAACACGGTCGCCGCGCCGCACTCGCTGGACCCTTACCTGCAGCTCCTGAAGCGTGACGGCACGATGACGCTCGTCGGCGCACCGGCGCAGCCGCATCCCTCGCCCGGCGTCTTCAACCTGATCCTGCAGCGCCGCAGTCTCGCCGGCTCGCTCATCGGCGGCATCCGCGAAACGCAGGAAATGCTCGACTTCTGCGCCGAGCACGAGATCGTCTCGGAAATCGAGATGATCCCGATGAGCGCGATCAACGGCGCTTACGAGCGCATGCTGAAAAGCGACGTGAAGTACCGTTTCGTGATCGACATGGCGACGATCTGAAGGCGCTTCACGCGCCGCAGTCGACGCGGGTCGGGAAGTCGGCGACCTGCGCTTTCACCCACTGGCGGAAGCGACTGACGGGCTGCGTCTCCAGCTTGTCGAGGCGGCACAGGAAGTAGTAGGACATCGGCGAATCGACGTAGGCGCTGAACGGCCGCACGAGGCGGCCGGCGATGAGGTCGTCGTGCGCGAGCGAGTGGCGGACGAGCCCGAGCCCCTGACCCTTGGCGGCCGCCTGCACGATCAGCGCCGAATTGTCGAACATCGTTCCGCGCTCGGGCTCCCTGGCGCTGATCCCGGCCGCGGCAAACCACAGCGACCAGGGCTCGTAGGAGGAGTGCATGAGCGGGACGCCGTCCTTCCAGGCGCCGTCGTGCAGTTCGTGCTGGCGCGCAAACTGCGGCGAGCAGACGGGAAAAAGCCAGTCGCGCAGGAGCAGCTCGCAGAAGAGGCCGGGGTAGGGGCCGCTGCCAAAGGCGATCCAGACGTCGGCTTCGCCGCTCTTCAAGTCGGTGGGTTTGTTCGTCGACTGCACATCGACGTCGATGTCCGGACGCGACGAAATGAAGTCGCCGAGGCGCGGCAGCAGCCAGCAGGCGGCGAACGACGAAATCGTGTTGATGCGAAGGCGCTTGTGCGTGTGCGCGCCGATCTCGTGCGCGGCCGCCTCGATTTCGGCGAAAGCGGCTTCGACTCGCGCCGCAAAGCGGCTGCCCTCGGCGGTCAGCGCGAGGCCGCGGCCGGCTTTTTCAAACAGCGTCACGTGCAATTCCTCCTGCAGCGCGCGGATCTGGTGGCTGACCGCGCTGTGCGTGAGGTTGAGCGCCTCGGCCGCGCGCGAAACGCCGCCGTGGCGAGCGACCGCGACGAAGGCGCGCAGCGCGATGAGCGAAGGCAGCTGTCTAGACATGTAAATATAACTAACAATAAAGTGAAAAAAATCGCGCTTGAACTGGCTTCGTTGGCTGCCTAGAATCCCTGCAACAACTTCGTCGGAACAGCGAGCCGAAGAAAAGTCGGGGAGAGGCTTTCATGTTACACGAATCGACGAGTGTGCCGTTTAACCTGAAGACGCTGGCCTTGCCGCTCGAAGTCCGGGTGCACGGCCGCGGCGGGCAGGGCGGGGTGACCTGCGCCAAGCTCATCGCCGCGCTCTATACGCAGATCGGCCTGCACGTGCAGACTTTCGGCGATTATGGCAGCGAGCGCTCGGGCGCGCCGATCCAGGCCTTCACGCGCGTCGATCGCCTCGCCATTGCCAATCGCAACAAGGTCTATCAGCCCGACCACCTGATCGTTCTCGACGCGGCGCTGATGGGGCCGCAGGTGCTTTCGGGAGCGCCGCCCGGCGCGCTGCTCCTGATCAATAGCGACGCCGATCCCGCCGCTTACGAAGAGCGCTACCCGGCTTATCGCCTCGGCCTCATCGACGCCACGGCGATCGCGCGCGAGCACGGCATCGGCAGCAGCGCGGTGGTCATCATCAACACGACGATCCTCGGCGCCTACGCGCGCCTGCTCGGCCTGCCCTTGAGCGCCCTCGAAATGGCCTACGCCTCGCTCGGCCTTGGCGAGGACCTCGCCGCCGCCGGCGAAGCCTACGAAAAAGTCTGGACCAGGGCGCGCTGGCAGGCCGCTGACGCCGCCGAGACCGCCGAGACTGCCGACATCGCCTACACTTCGGCGAGCCTTGCCGCCGCGCCCGTCGTGCCGATGACCGAACACTGCGCCGATACGCCGGCGCTGCTCAAGACCGGCTCGTGGAGCACGCAGGCGCCGCGTTATCGCGAGCAGGCGGCGCCGTGCAACCATGCCTGCCCGGCCGGCAACGACGTGCGCGGCTTCATCGCAGCGCTGAAGAACGAGGGGCCTGACGCCGCCGCAAGAATCCTGCTGCGCACGCAGCCGCTGCCTGCGGTCTGCGGCCGCGTTTGTCCGGCGCCGTGCATGAGCGCGTGCAACCGCGAGGCCTTCGACGGCGCGGTGAACATCCGCAGCCTCGAGCGCTGGATCGCCGACCATGCGGCGGCAGCGCTGGTCAAGGAAAGCGCCACGCAGAAATTTGACTTTGCCGTCGTCGGCGGCGGCCCGGCAGGTCTGAGCGCCGCTTATCAGCTCGCCTTGCGCGGCCACGGGGTGACGATCTACGAAGCGGGTGCGGGGCTCGGCGGCGTCTTGAGAAACGGCATCCCGGCTTTTCGCCTGCCGCCCGCAGTGCTCAAGCGCGACCTCGATCGCATCCTCGCGCTCGGCGTAGAAGTGCGGCTCGATTGCCGGCTCGCGAGCGCCGATCTTTCGCGCCTGCAAAGCGAACACGACGCGCTGATCGTCTGTACAGGCTTCGGCGCGGCGCTCGATCTTGCGGCCGACGGTAACGGCCTCGCGGGGATCGAGCAGGGCCTCGCTTTTCTCGAGCGCGTCAAAGCCGGACAACCCGGGCTGAACTCAAATGAACACGTCGTCGTCGTCGGCGGCGGCAATACCGCGATCGACTGCGCGCGCACGGCGCTGCGTTGCGGCGCGGCGTCGGTCAGGATCGTCTATCGGCGTGGCCGCGAAGAAATGCCGGCGATCGCCGAAGAGATCGAGAGCGCCGAGCGCGAAGGCGTTCGCCTCGAACTTCATCGCCAGCCGGTGGCCTTTGCCGGCGAGGGCCGCGTCGCGGCAGCCGTCCTCGCCGAAGTTGAAGCCGGTGCGCCCGACGCGAGTGGCCGGCTGCGCCCGCTCGTGACGCAACGTACGGCGAGCCTGCCGTGCGAGCGCGTCCTGCTCGCGCTCGGCCAGCGCAAGCAAATCGATTTCCTGCCCGCAGCCTGGGAAGTTCGCGCCGGCCGCGCCTGGCAAGGCGGCGACGCCCTTAAGGCCTGGTTTGCCGGTGACTGCGCGAGCGGCGAAGGAACGGTGACGCACGCGATCGGCGACGGCAGAAGAGCGGCACTGAGGGCATTGGCCTCGCTGACCGGGTTGACCGACACAGCGGCGGCGCCGGCTGAAGACGGCGAGCCCGTCGCCGCCGGCGAGATCCGCTTCTCGCACTTCGAGCTCTCGCCGCCGCATCGCGACCGCGAGCTCGCGCCGGCGCTTGCCCGCCGCAGTTTCGAAGAAGCCAGCTGCGGCCTCGCCGGTCCCGAAGAAGCGGCGCGCTGCTTCTCGTGCGGGCAATGCACGCACTGCGATACCTGCCTCGTCTATTGTCCGGACGGCGTCATCGCGCGCAGCGCCGGCGGCTATCGCGTCGACGCCGATTACTGCAAGGGCTGCGGCATGTGCGTCGCCGAATGCCCGCGCAGCGCGATGGAAATGGTCGAGAAGCGCTTCGACCAGCGCGAAACGAAGGAAATGCACGAGCAGAAGGAGGGTGCATGTCTCTGAAACTCTTGAGCGCCAACCACGCCGCCGCGCTCGCGGCGACGCTGGCGGCACGCGCCAACCGCAGCGGCCGGGGATTTTGCAGCGGCGTCTATCCGATCACGCCCTCGACCGAGTGCATGGAATACCTGTGCCTGCAGGAAATCGAAAAAGGACGGGTCGTGCTGGTCGAGAGCGAACACAGCGCGATGGGCGTGTGCATCGGCGCCGCCGCCGCCGGCGCGCGCAGCTTCACGACGACGTCGTCGAACGGCCTCGCCTACATGGCCGAGAACTGCATTGCCGCCGCCGCGCTGCGGCTGCCGGTGGTGCTCGCGATCGCCAATCGCACCTTGGGTCCGCCCTGGAACATCTGGGCCGACCACGGCGATTCGCTGCTCTTGCGCGACCACGGCCTGATCCAGTTCTACTGCGCCGACAACCAGGAGTTGTTCGACAGCGTGCTCTGCGCGTTCAGGCTCGCCGAGGACCCGGCGGTGATGATGCCGGCGATGGTGTGCATGGACGGCTTCATCCTTTCGCACACGGTGGCGCAGACCGAGATTCCCGAACAGGCGCTCGTCGACGCCTTCCTGCCGCTCACCGCGGTGCCGCATCGCCTCGGCGAGACGCCGCATACGCTGGGGCAGATCGAGGTGCCATTGCAGACCGAAGCGCACCGCTACCAGCACCACGCGGCGATGCAGGGCGCGACGCGCGTCTATGCCGGCATCCAGGACGAGTTCGCGGCGATTTTCGGCCGCCGCCCGCTCGATGCGCTCGTCGCCTACCGCTGTGAGGATGCTGAGACGCTGATCGTCTCGATGGGGACCATCGGCGCCACCGCCGAACGCGTCGTCGACCGCCTGCGCGAACAGGGGCAGAAAGTCGGCTCGCTGCGCGTGCGCCTCTTCCGTCCGCTGCCGGCGCAGGAGATCCGCGCCGCATTTGCCGGCAAGAAGCGCATCGCGGTCATTGACCGCGACGTCAGCCTCGGCTTTGGCGGCGTCCTCTGGGGCGAAGTCAACGCCCTCGCCGATCCCGGCGCCGTCGTGCAAAGCTATATGGCGGGCCTCGGCGGCGGCGACGTGCGGCCCGAGCATATCGAGCGCCTGCTCGCCGATCTCTTGCCGCGCCAGGTCGCGGGACTGCCCCGGATGATGGAGGCCGCGTGATCAACGAACCCGTCCTTGGCGGCATGGCGCAAACCCTGCTTGACCGCCCCGAGCCCCTGCTGCGCGCGGGCAACACCAACTGCGGCGGCTGCGGGCTGTCGACGCTGCTGCAGATGCTGCGCCACGCGGTCGGCGACCGCCGCGTGCAACTCGTCATTCCCGCCTGCTGCGGCGCGGTGACGGGCGGCGCCTTTCCGCACAGCACCTACGGCGTGCCGACGCTGATGACGACTTTCGCTTGCGCCGCGGCGGCGGCAAGCGGCATCGCCAGCGTCGCGCGCCTGAACGGCGACGCGACGCGCGTGATCTGCCTTGCCGGCGACGGCGGCACCTACGACATCGGCTTCGCGAGCCTCTCGGCGGCGGCCGAGCGCAACGAGGACATCCTCTACATCTGCTACGACAACGAGATCTATGGCAACACCGGCGGGCAGCGCTCGTCGGCGACGCCGGCCGGCGTCATGGCGACCAACCTGGCGAGCGCCAAGATCGAGCAGAAAAAGGACATCCTCGCGATCATGGCGGCGCACCGCATTCCCTACGCGGCATCGCTCTCGCTCGCGCACGCCGACGATACGCTGCGCAAACTGCGGCGCGCGCTCGAGCTGACGGGCTTTCGCTTCCTGCACGTGCTCGCGCCCTGCCCGACCGGCTGGAAGTCCGAGCCCGCGCTCGGCATGGAGCTCGTTCGCCTCGCCGTGCGCTCGGGGCTTTTTCCGGTGCTCGAGGTCTTCGACGGCAAGCGCCACGTCATCAACATCGAACCCGATTTTTCGGACGAGGCGCTCGACATGTATCTGTCGCTGCAGCGCCGTTTCCAGAAATCGGGAATCAGCGCGGCGATGCTGCGTCCGGCGATCGACCGGCACTGGCAGAACCTGCGCGCGCTCAGCGGGCGTATCGTGCCGGCAAGGCGCGAAGCCTAGTACCAACCTTCCAGGAGGATCGATGCGCAAATACGTCGGGGAAAGAATCAAGAAGCTGCGCGAGGCGCAGGACATGACGCTGCCGCAGGTCTGCAAGCTCACCGGGATCGCGCCCGAGCGCCTCGCCGCGTACGAGGACGGCTCGGTTGTGCCGTCGATCGGCGCCGTCATCCAGTTGTCGCGCGTCCTCGGTTCAAGAATGGAAGGCCTGCTGCACGGCGGCGGCACGGTCTCGGCGAGCCTGACCATCTGCCGCTGCGGCGAGTCGCTCGGCGGCGAGCAGGGCGAGCAGGGTGACAGCGAGCAGAGCTACGCCTACCGCTCGCTCACCCGGCCGGGCACCGCCGGCCACCTGATGGAGCCCTTTCTGCTCAGTTTCGATCCGACCGCTGCGCAGGCCGTGCCGATCACGCACGACGGCCAGGAATTCGTCTATGTCGTCGACGGCGCCGTCGAGCTCTTCTACGACGGGCACAGCTACCGCCTCGAAAAGGGCGACAGCGCCTATCTCAATTCATCGCTCCCGCATACCTTTCACGGGCTCGGCGAGAGCGTTGCGAAAGTCCTCGCCGTGGTCAGCAATGCTGCCTGAGCCGAGCGGCGTTCGCGGCAAATCTTCTGGAGGCAAGGCATGTCGGGCGTGTCGCGTATGTTGGTGAGCGCGCAGTACCGGGACAAACTGAGGTCGGCGACCGAAGCGATCGGGCTCGTGCGCGATGGCGACGCGATCTGGGTTCCCACCGGCGCCGGCGAACCGCCGGCGCTGCTTGAGGCGCTTTCGACGGAGCGGCGCCGCTTCCGTGGCGTGCAGGTCCTGCAGACGCTGCCCTTGCGCAAGTTTGCTTACTTCGACCCGGCGACCGTCGAGCACGTGCGCCACGTCGCGCTCTTTTTCGGCGCAGCCTCGCGGCCGGGCGGGCAGGAAGGCTGGATCGACTACCTGCCGGCGTACTTCTCCGAACTGCCGCTGCTGATCGACCGCGGCCTGACGCGCGTCGACGTGCTTTTTTCGCTGGCCTCCGCCATGGACGAGGAAGGCTATTTTTCCTTGAGCCTTGCCACCGATTACGCGATGGCCGCAGCCGCCAAGGCACGCGCCGTCGTCCTCGAAGTGAACCCGAACGTCCCCTTTGCGAACGGCAACTGCCGCCTTCATATTTCGCAGGTCGCGGCGCTCGTCGAGAACGAGGCGCCGATCTTCGAAGTCGGCCTGCCGAAAACCGGCCCGGTGCAGGCGGCGATCGGGCAATACGTCGGCGAGCTCGTTCCCGACGGCGCGACGCTGCAGATCGGTTACGGCGGCATTCCCGACGCGGTCGTCACCCAGCTCACCGAAAAGCGCGAGCTTGGCATCCACACCGAAATGCTCGGCGACGGCATCTTGAGTCTTGTCGCAGCCGGCGTCGTCACCAACGACCGCAAGAACTGCCATCGCGGCAAGATGCTCGCGACCTTCGCGCTCGGCTCGAAGAAGCTCTACGAGTTCATGCACCGCAACCCGACGCTCGAAATGCACCCCGTCGATGTCACCAACGACCCGGCGCTCGCCGGGCTCAACGACAACCTGATCGCGATCAACGCGACGATGCAGGTCGATCTGCTCGGGCAATGCGGGTCGGAGAGCCTCGGCGCCCTGCCGTACTCGGGGACCGGCGGCCAGGCCGATTTCGTGCGCGCCGCGAACCGCTCGAGGGGCGGCAAGTCGATCATCGTCCTGCCCTCGACGGCGAAGGAAAACGCGCTCTCGCGCATCGTTCCGACGCTCTCCCCGGGCACGCACGTGACGACGAGCAAGAACGACGTCAACTACGTCGTCAGCGAATACGGCGTCGCGCAACTGCGTGGCAAGAGCGCCAAAGAGCGTGCCGAAGCGCTGATCGCGATCGCTCACCCCGATTTCCGTGGCGAACTGCGCGAAGCCGCCAGAAAGATGCGCCTCGTCTAAAGCTTGCGCGCCAACCTCGGCGCAGACGTCCCAACTGCCTTTTCCCGCGCTATGCTTGCGCTCTCGAAAATCTGGCGCGGCAGGGGAATGGGCAATGGCTTTGAAGGTGGTGGCGAAAAGAAGCGGACTGCACGGGAAAGGGCTGTTCGCTGCGCGCGATCTTGCCGCCGGCGAGAAACTGATCGAATACAGGGGCAAGCCTTACCCCAGGGGCGAAATGCCCGACATGGAAATCGACGGGCTGACGAAGTTCCTCGGTCTTTCCGACGGCAGCGGCATCGACGGAACCGGCTGGGCGGCGCTTTCCAACCACGGCTGCGAACCGAACTGCGAACTTCGTGAAGACGAAAGCCCGGGCAGGGGAAAGCTCAGGGCCTGGCTCTACACGCTGCGCGCAGTCAAAAAAGGCGAGGAACTTGTCTGGGACTACCGTCTCGACGTGAAGTCGCGGCGCGAGGCCTATTCGACCTGGGCCTGCGCCTGCGGCTCGGACCAATGCCGGGGCACGATGGCCAACCCGGACAGATTGCGCAAGCCGCGAAAAAAGAGCGGCTGAGGCAGCTGCCCCCGGTTCAGTGTCGAGCCATCTTACACCGGCGGCCGATCCGGCGCGCCCATCTTTGGATTTGGTGTTCTCGATCAACAGCTTAGTAGTTTGGCAGGAGTTTTGCTTGTTGAGAACTGTTAGCATCTGCAGACGAATGTGTAAGGAGAAATCAAATGAAACCACGCTTGCCAATTGTCCTCGCCCTCATCGCTGGATTCACGGTCTCTGCGCACGCGGCGACGATCAACCTGAGCGGCCTCGGCTACGTCCAGTACGGCGACGCGCAGTCGTATTCGCTGCCGATCGCCAACTACCAGTTCGGCTTCAACACGAACAACGGCCCGTACGCGATCCCTTCCACCCCCGGGCAGATCGATTCCCTCACCGTTTTGGCGACTGGCTCGAGCGGCAATCCGGTCGTGCAAAATTTCTCCGGAATGGACAACGCGTATGCGACGCCCAGCGGCGTAAGCGGATCGACCTGGTTCAGTGCCAACCCGGGCACCTATCAGGGAACGCTTGGGACCGTCGCCAACAACCTCGCCTCGACTTGGGATTCGTCGCTCGCAGCGTTGAAGTCCTTCCTCGGCGGCGATCAGATGGTCGTATTTTTTAACAACAACCAGGTCAATTCTGGAGCAACCTCGCTGCAGAGCCTCGCCGCCTGGTCGCGCATCTGGATTACCGATAACTCGGGGGCGGTCGTCGCCAATTCGACTTTCGAACTGACGAACAACAACAGCCCATACGCGCTCGTCACGCAAGGTGGCGGCGGCACTTTCTTGGGCAACGTGGCAAACTATACGGCCCCTGGCAGCGGCCCCGGGGTGCCGTCACCTACGGACTTGAACGGCAACACCGATTACGTCCTCTCGGGCGGTGCGCTGTGCGTCGCGACCGGCGGATCGCTGTCCATTCCTGTGCCGGTCGCTTGCGGGTCGGATCCCACGCTGGTCGGCGGGACGACGATTTCGTCGGCGATCAACCACAACCTCGGCGCTGACCACGCGGCCTATGCGATCGTCTTCCCCGAACTCAACGCGCTTCTTTCGAGCCTTTTCGGCCTCAATGACGCGCTGCTCGGCGACTACACGATGCACGTCGCCATGCAACTCGGTTGCGAGGGTCCCGATTCGACGTGGATGGTGTGCGGCGTGGCCAACGGTTGGGGCGACGCCCTCAACAACGGCTTCGAGCAGATCTTCATCGGCACCGCTGTAGCAGCGCTTGTGCCCGAGCCTGGCAGCCTGGCGCTTGCCGGACTGGCGCTCTTGCTTCTCGGCGCCGGGCGCGGCCGGCGCCGCGCTCGCCAGGATTCCTGACGCCCGGCAGTCCTCTTCATCATCGGTTGCAAAAATGACGGCGATTTTTTGCCGTCATTTTTTTGGCGCTTCAGGCCTTCCGCTCCGCTCGCCAGAGAGGCGTTGACCATCGTCGCCGGCGCTCATTAGACTGCGGTATCGCGGGCAATAACAATAGGGGAGCGGGCGATGACGCATGCCTTTGGTAACGACCCGAAGAAAACAGACGCTTACCGGAAATTCTGGTCGCGCGCGGCAGTCGAGCGGCCGCTCGTCGGTTTCACCTTCAAGAGCTGGTTCCCGCTCGACGAGTTCGCGGCCTCGGCCGCCTGGCCGAAGGATACCTGTCTGACGCCGGAAATGATCGACCCGAAGGCCTTTCTCGACGATCAGGAAAGGCTGCTGGCCGAAGCCGATCGCATCGACGACGACATCCTGCGCGGCGCCACGCCCTCGCAGGCCGTTTTCTGGTGCTGCGGCGCGCTCGGGGCGAAAATGCGCATCATGCCCGGCAACGTCGTTCCCGAGGACCGCAGCCTCTCGTGGGAAGAGACGAGAGCGCTCTGGCGGGATGCCAAAACGAATCCCTGGTACGTCAAATACATGCAGTTCATCGACGCCCTCGTCGAGCGCAGCGCCGGGCGCTATCCGATTTCGCACAGTCCGCTCGCCGGTCCGCTCGATTACGCGATCAACATCCGCGGCCACGAACAGGCGGTCGTCGATCTGATCGAGGATCCCGAATCGGCGGTCGAGTTTCTCGACTGTGCGGCGGATTTCTTCATCGACCTCACGAAAGCGGCGTGGCAGCGCATTCCGCTCTTCCACGGCGGCTGGTTCGACGCGCAGTACCAGCTATGGGCGCCGGGGCCGATCGCCCGCCTGCAGGAGGACGCGGTTGCCGTCATGTCGCCCGAGCTTTACCGGCGCTACATCAGGCCTGCCGACGAGAAGATCGCCAGGGCTTTCGAGTGCGCGTTCATGCACCTGCATTCGACCTCGATGTTCGTTCTCGACGACATTCTCGAAATCGACGCGCTCAAGTGCCTGCAGATTAACAATGACTTCGCCGGGCCGCCGCTTACGCAAATGATCGGGCATTTCCGCAAGACACAGGAGAGCGGCAGGTCGCTCGTGATCCGCGGCGCCTTCACGAGCGACGAAATGAAATTCCTGATCGACCATCTCGACCCGCGCGGCCTGTACCTCAACATCATGATTCAGGACGAAGCCGAGATCGCGCCGCTCAAGAAAGCGATTGGAATGTAGAATGCAGGAATGCAGGCGCAGCAGCGCGTGAAGCGAGCGCGTGCTCGTACGCTCAGGGATTTTCGAGGATGATGTGCCCGACCGCAGTGTTTGACGCGGGCACGTGGTAAAAGCGATAAAGCTCGCGCGCCTCGGCTTCGAGCGCGCCGCGCATGATCAGCCACATGATGAGTTCGATGCCTTCGGAACCCGCTTCGCGCACGTAGTCGAGATGCGGGATGCGCGCGAGCGCTTCGGGGTCGCGCGTGAGGCCGTCGAGAAAAGCCGTGTCGAACTCGCGGTTGATGAGGCCGGCGCGCGGGCCCTGCAGCTGGTGTGACATGCCGCCGGTTCCCCAGATCATCACCTTGAGCTCAGGTTCGAAAGACTCGACCGCCTTGCGGATCGCGCGCCCGAGCTGGTAGCAGCGCCGGCCGGTCGGCGGCGGATACTGCACGACGTTGACGGCAAGCGGGACGACGCGGCACGGCCACGCGTCGGGCTGCCCGAACATCAGCGAGAGCGGCACGGTGAGCCCGTGGTCGACGTCCATCCGGTTGACGATCGTCATGTCGAACTCGTCGAGGATCGTCGCTTGCGCGATATGCCAGGCGAGTTCCGGGTGGCCTTCGACCACCGGCACCGGGCGCGGCCCCCAGCCCTCGTCGGCGGGCGCGAAGGATTCGGCGCAGCCGATCGCGAAAGTCGGGATGATCTCGAGCGAGAAAGCCGAGGCGTGGTCGTTGTAGACGAGGATGACGACGTCGGGCTTTTGCTCGGCGATCCATCGCCTGGAAAACTCATAGCCAGAAAAGAGCGGCTGCCAGTACGGGTCGTCGGTCTTGCCCTGGTCGAGCGCGGCGCCGATCGCCGGAACGTGCGAAGTGGCGACCCCGGCGACGATCCTGGCCATGTCAATTCCCTTCTTTCCGGCTGCGGTTGCCCTCGGGCGAGCGCCCGCCGGCGATCATCATGTCGCGGTA
>CAZALA010000034.1:0-26794 GCA_964485725.1 uncultured Propionivibrio sp.
CGGCGACCGAATGGATGATCGCGATGTCGCTGGTGCCGACGAGCGGGCCGAAAGTCTGGCCGCCGTTGGCGATCGCCGAGACCATCACCTTGGGGAAACCGAAAGGCAGTTCCTGCATGACTGCAGTCGCCATCACCGTGCCCTGGCCGCCGCCGATGCCGATCATGCCGTGGACGCTTCCCGAGGCGACGAGGCCGCGCACGATCACGGCTAGCCCCCGCTGCATCGCAAGGATCGCTTCGTTCTTCGATCCCCGCGCCAGGATGGCCGCGATGTCGGTGCCGGCGGCTCGCGCCACCGCGTGCCGATCGATGTCGGCGGCAATTTGGGCAGCACCGAGGATGCCGATGTCGATGACGAGGGCGCGGTGGCCCTTGGCGACGATCAGGTCGCGGCAGTACGCCGTCTCCTTTCCCTTCGTGTCGAGCGTCGCGGCGAGCACGAAAGTCATCGGCGCAGTCATTTTCCGGGCGCTCCGCTCATCAGCTCGAGCATCGCGATCTTGGCGCACTCTTCGACGAGTTCGGCCTGCATTTCGGCCTCGGCGATATCGGCGCCGAGGCTGAAGATGCCGTGGCGGCGCTGGATGAAAGCCTTGAGCCCGGGATTCGCCGCGATGAAGCGCGCGAGGTCTTCGATCATCGTCGCGTCAGCGTGGCCCTCGCTCGCCATGATCGGGATCGCGCCGATCTTCATTTCCATGTGCAGGGTGACGAGCGGCACCGTCGTGAAGCGCGCGGCGCAGGCGATCGCCCACGGCGAGTGGCTGTGAAAGATCGCGCCGGCTTCCGGATAGTTGCGGTAGAGCAGCGCATGCGTATGCATCTCGCGCGAAGGCTTGGCAAGGCCGGCGAGCGGCCGGCCGTCGAAATCGACGCGAACGATGTCCCGGTCCTGGAGATCGAAAAACGATCCGCCGCTCGCCTTGATCAGCATCGTCTCGGTACCCGGCACGCGCACGCTCAAGTTGCCGCCGCTGCCGGTCTGCAGGCCGGCAAGGCTCGCCCGCCACGCGTGGCGGCGTATCGCCGCGACCTCATTGCCGAACTGTTCGACCATGGCTGCTCTGCCGCCCGCGGCTCAGGGGTACATGTCGTTTCCGAGTTCGGGAGAGACCCATCCGATCTGGGAAGGACAGTGAGTGGTCAGGATATGGTCGGCGCGGCGCATCACGTCGGTGATCGAATTCCACAGCTCGACGCAGTTGTAGAAGCGCCCCGGCATCGTGATCGGCCAGCCGCGCTTCTTGTCCGGCGAGAAGCTCTCCTTCAAGAGGACGAGGTCGCCGACGAGAAAGTAGAGCCCGGCGCGGGTATTGACCGAAACAGCCATATGGCCGGGGCAATGACCTGGCGTCGGCACCATGCGGATGCCCTCGAGGATTTCCTCCTCGCCGCTCACGAGGTTGAATCTGCGCGTGCGGAAGTGCGCCTCGAGACCCGTCTGCGGCGCCTCGTACGAATTCCAGTACATCGGGATCGGGTCCATCGCGAAGCGATATTCCTTTTCGCTGACGTAGAGCCGCGCCTGCGGAAATTTGTCGAGGTTGTAGCAGTGATCCCAGTGCAGGTGCGTAAACAGGATCATGTCGATCTCGCTGCACGCGACGCCGAGGCGCTCGAGCTGTTCGTGGATCGCCTGGCCCGGCTCCTGCAGCCCGTCGTGGTGGTACTTGACCGAGTGCGCGGTGTCGCTCATCCCGGTATCGACGAGGATCTTGCGGCCTTCGCCTTCGATCAGCCAGCAGAAGACCGGGTGCTTGATGATCGTCCCGTAGCCGTCGCGGAAGGTCCCGTATTCGGCCTTGTCGAGAAACTGCCAGCCGGTCTGGATTTGCCTGATCGTGTAAGTCGCTATCATTCGCTGTCCTTGGCGCCATCGTCCCCGGCAAGCTCGGAGGCGGTGATGTTGTCCATGATGATCGTCGATACCATGCCGCCGCGGAGCAGGCCGCGGATGCATTCGGCCTTTCTCCAGCCGCCGGCGAGAAAGATTCGCTCGGGGATTTTCTTGAAGTCGTCAAAGCCGATCGAAATCGCGCGGTCCTTGAACTCGGATTCGATTTCCTCGCCGTTGCGGTCGAAGAAGCGACCCAGGGTCGATCCGACCGCGCCGGCTTTCTTCAGCGCGGCGAGGTCGTTCTCGTCGATCAGCCCGGCGCGGTAGAGCATCGAGCTCTTCTCGAGCGTGGCGATCCCGCAGATCGCGATGTCGCTTTCCTTGCTCATGTCGAGCGTCGTGCGGATCGACTTGTCGAGCTTCAAGGACCTGCCGATTTCAACGCTGCTCACGATGATCGGCGAGGACATCTGGTAGCAGTAGGTGAGGAGCTTTTTCGCGAACATCGCGGCGAGCGTGCTCGTCGGCACGTCGGCGTGGATCATGCCGAGTCCGCCCGTCATTTCGACGATGCGGCGCACGCGCAGCGAATTCTCGGTGATGCTCTCGACCATGTCGGCGATCGTCCGCCCCCAGGTGATGCCGATCGAAATGTCTTCGCCGGCGCTGCTCAAGAGCTCGACGCATTTTTGCCCGACCATCCGGCGCACGAGGTCTTCGTCCATCGACGCCGTGACCGGGACGATGATCACTTTGCGCACCTTGTATTTCTCCTCGAGCTCGCAGGCGAGGCTCTCGTAGAGAATCTTGTCGTCGTTGATCTCGATCCTGACGATGCCGCTGTCCTCAGCCTCCTTGAGATAGCGCGAGACGCGAAAGCGCGAGATGCCAAGCTTCTGCGCGACCGTCTGGATATTCATCTTTTCGCGGTAGAAGAGGTGCACCGAACGCAGGAGCAGCGACTCCTTGTTGAGTTCGGTCATCGCCGCTTTTCTGGGGGCTTTCATTTGCTTTCGTTCTCGGCAAGCTGCAGCGGCTGCGATGGCGGCAAGGGCAGAGTGGTGCACTCCGCGGGCAGCTTTTGTCGCCGCTCGTAAATCGACAGTTCAGCGAGGGCCTTGGCATAAATGGCTTTCGGCGCCGCGCTTCCGCCTCTTTCGTTCGACAGCTCGCGCGCCCGCCGCGTATGAAATGAAATGTCGTCGACCGCGATCAGGTGCTGCAGGATGTGCTCGAGCGAACGGAATTGCGGCCGGCAGGTCGCGCCGAACTCGACGAAGGTCGTGATGCTCTGGAACATTCCCGCGTAGCCGACTTTCTCGAGCAGATCGGCGTCGCAAATGATCTTCTGCTCGATCGTCGTCGGCGTTGTCCGGAAGCCCCGCGCTTCGCCCTTGTGGCTATAGACGCAGGAAGCCACCGCGCGGCGTTCGTCCTCGCTCCACTCGGCGAGCCAGATGCCGCAGGCGGCGGCGCCGCGCTCGTGGTGGCCGACCGGGTCGGGGTTGCCGATGAAGCCGATGTCGTGCAGCAGCGCGGAAGCAAAAACGATGTCGCGACGGCAGTCTTCGCTGGCGGCGATCATCACCGCGTTGATCAGGCAGCGGTGAATGTGGTCCCAGCCGTGCGAGATGATCGACAGACTCGAATACGTCTGGCGCAGGCGCTCATACAGACGACGATTCCTCTCGATCGCGAGGTAGGGCGAGAGCAGCTCGTCATTTGCGCCGTATGGCATGTTCGCTCCGTCGCGCCGTCCGTCCTCAGGGCTTCGCGCCTGGCAGTTCGTCCTTGCGCTCCTTGCGCAAGGCCGCCCCGGCGCGTTTCTTCTCGAGGACCGGCAGGAAATCGTAGGTCGGGTAGAACTCGGTCTTGAAAGCGCCCCAGGCCTTGTTTTCGATCATCACGTTGACTTCGCGCAGCTTGTCCGGCGGCATTTCGAGCGTCAGCACCTGGCCGATCCCCATCATCACCTGCCACGAAACGATGCTCACGCCGGGCGGCGGGAAGCTCTCCCAGAAGCCCTGCGCAAAGAGGATTTCATCGATCTGACCGAGGTTTTTGCTCTGGTCATGTCTGAGAAAAATGGTGAGGCGGACGCTTTCTTCTGCCACGATGCTGCTCTCCTGTGGTTTTGTCGCCGCGGCGACGCGGGTTTTCAGTGCGTCTTGTCGAGCGGCGGCGCGGTAATGGCGACAAACGAACAGGTCTCGTCGCCGTGGTTGAACACCGCATGCACGTCGCCGGCGACGACGAGGACCGCGTCGCCGGGCCCCGCAGTTTGCAGAACGACGCCCTTGGCGCTGACGCTGAGCGTGCCGGTGAGGACGTAGAAGATCTGATCGGAGACGGGATGCACCTCGTCGTCGCTGCCCGAGCCTTTTTCCAGCGTCGATAGCGTGCAGTTGATCTTCTTCGAGCCCGTGTCGGGATTGAAGATCACCTGCGTCGTCATCCCGAAGTGGTCGAACGGCGTATACCTTTCGCCGCTGCCTTTCCTGTAAAGCTTCATTGCTGCTCCTTGTCGGCTGCTTTCGCTCGGGGTCCTGGCGCCTTTCAGGGCTCGATGACGACCTTGATCGCGCCGTCCTTGCGCGTCAGGAAAGTCTCGACAGCTTCGTCGTACGCTGCGAGCGGAAAGGCGTGCGTGACCACCTTGTCGCCGGCGATCAGACCGGCTTCGAACATGTTGATGACGCGGTCGGAAACGTTCGGGTTGGCGCGCGAACCGGTGATCGTGATTTCATTCATGACGATGCGCGTGATCGGCGGCAGCACGACTTCGGAATCTTCGTAGAAGCCGATCAGGTTGATCTTGCCGCCCTTGCGCACCGCGGTGAGGCATTGGTCGAGCGCCACCGATCCGCCCGAGCATTCCTGGATCTCGTCGACGCCGATGCCGCCAGTGAGCTCGAGCACCGTTTTCGCGGCGTCGCACTTTTCGTAATCGACGAGGTGGGTCGCGCCGAGTTCGCCGGCGACCTTGAGGCGGTGGCCGCGGCCGACGACGATGACCGTTTTTGCGCCCATCGCCTTGATCATCTGCAGCGCCATCAGGCCGATCGGGCCGGGACCCCAGATCGCCGTCGTCCCGCCCGGCGTGACGCCGATCATGTCGATGCCGTGCAGCGCCACGCCGGCGGTATCGAGCAGCGCCGCATGCCGGAAGCTCAGCGCATCGGGAATCTTGCGCAGCGCTTTCGTCGAGTAGGCGTTGTACTCGCAGTTGGCCCCGGGGTTGACGAAGCCGTAATGGCGATGTCCCGTCGATGCGTCGCCGTAATTGAGACACAGCGTGTAGTGCCCCTTCATGCAGTTGGCGCAGGATCCGCAGCCGCGATGCGCTTCGCCGGCGACGCGGTCGCCGACCTTGAAACCCCTGACGCCGGGGCCGAGCTTGACGACCTCTCCCGACCACTCGTGGCCGAGCGTGAAGGGAAAGACCGGCGGCCAGCCCTTCTTCTGATGCTTGCCGTTGATGATCTCCGGGTCGGTGCCGCAGATCGCGATGGCGCGGATCCGGCACAGGACCTCGCCTTCCTGAGGCACGGGAACCGGGACTTCGCGGATCTCGTTGCGGTTGTAGGCAACGAGCTGGCAGGCTTTCATCGTCGTCGGGATCATTTGACTCTCCATCGTTCGGTCACGGAACGCTCCGCGCGCTTTGTGGCAGGAAATTTAGCATCGCCCCCCATGAGCGTCAATGAAAAATTCAGTCAAATATTGTATATGCACAAAAGTGCATGAATTTTATCAAGGACCGACTGAAATAGGGGCGATATGGCATGGCGTCGCCTCGTCGATGGTCAGTGGGTCGAGCTGCGGCCGCCGCATCGGCGCCCGGCTCTGTCGAGACATGGATTTATTGTGCCACATATCAACATGTTATGGAAATACACTGTGGTGGCCAGCCGGTCTTTCAGCGTTTTTGACTTGCCAGGTTAAATGCACATATGTGCATAGACATATATCAACTGAATTTTGTCTTGACAGTGCAATACGCTCATGTTGGAATCGCTCTCGCAATTATCAGAAGAAGCGGCCGGTTCGCAGTCGTCCAAACCTAGGGGAGGGTGTGATGAGCAGGATTCTTAACGCATTGATGATGGTGGTGCTCACGACCAGCGTCGCGTGGGCGCAAACGGCGCCGAAAGCGGTGCTGCGCGGGAGCGACGGGGAGGTCGCGGCGAAGGACTTTGGTTACGAAGCCAAGCCCCTGAGGAAGTACACGATTGCAGTGGTCGTGAAGAGCGCCGCGATCCCGGTATGGGAATCGCACATCATCGCCGCCAAGCGGGCGGGGCAGCTGCTCGGCGTCGAAGTCATCTCGTACACGCCGTCGAAAGCCGACAACGTCGAAGAACAGAAGCGCATTCTCGAAGACCTCGTGACCTCGAAAGTCGATGCGGTCGTGCTCGCGCCGGCCAATACCGAAGCGGTCAAGGGCCCGGTCAAGGATCTTCTGAAGGCGGGGATCGTCGTCGTCTACGACAACACGATGGGGCCGTCGGACCTCGACTACCTGACTTTCGTCGGCATCGACAGCATCGAGGCCGGGCAGGAAATCGCCAAGGCGATCGCCAAGATGATGGGCGGCAAGGGCAAGCTGCTCGTGCTCGAAGGCGTTCCCGGCCAATCGACGTCCGACCTTCGCGTCAAGGGTGTGATGGACACGATCAAGGCGAACTATCCGGGGATTTACGCCGAAAGCGCGGTCACCAACTGGCTCTTCGACCGCGGTCGCAAGGTCACCGAAGACTACATCACGAAGTGGGGCAAGGACTTGAAGGCGGTCGTCGCGGTCGGCGGCAACCAGGCCGAAGGCGCCGTCGAGGCGGTCAAGTCCGCCGGCATGACGGGGCAGGTCCTGATCGGCGGCTTCGACGTCCAGGAACCGCAATACGTCGCGGTCAAGGAGGGGCGCGAAACCTTCGTCGTCTCGCAGGGCGTCTATGAGCAGGCTTATCTTTCGGTCGTCGCCGCCGTGCGTGCGCTCAATGGCGAAAAGGTGCCGCGGCTGATCAAGACGCCGATCACCATCGTCACCAAGGAGAACCTCGAGGCCATGGACGAGAGGCCCGCTTCGCTTCTCAAGCGTCGCTAAAGCGCCTTTTTCCGGGTGGCGCGCGAAAAGCTCGCCGCCCGGCGTTTCCAGAGCAAGCTGCGCGGCCTCTCGGCTGCCGCGCTACGGAGTCGCAGTCCATGAGTCTTCCTTCCGGCGAGCACGAGTATCTGCTTCAACTCAAGAACATCAGCAAGTCGTTTCCCGGCGTCAAGGCGCTCGAGAATGTCAGCTTCGACCTGAAGCCCGGAGAAGTCCATATTCTGCTCGGCGAGAACGGGGCCGGCAAATCGACGCTGATGAAAGTCATCGCCGGCGCCTACCTTCCCGATGCCGGCGAAATCATCATCGGCGGCAAGCCGGTCAGCAACCTCAATCCGCGCAAGGCGCAGGAGCTCGGCGTCGGGATCATCTACCAGGAATTCAACCTCGTCCCGAATATCAACGTCGCCGAGAACATCTTCATCGACAAGCTGCCGTGCAAGCACGGGATTTTTCTCGACCACCGGAAGATGCACAGCGACGCCAAGCAGGTCCTCGACTCGCTGAAAATGAACGTTCCGACGACGGCGAAGATCGTTCAGATCAGCACCGCGCAGCAGCAGATGGTCGAAGTCGCGAAGGCGCTCACGCACAATTCGCGCATCCTGATCATGGACGAGCCGACCGCCTCGCTCACCGACCGTGAAATTGACCAGCTTTTCCGGACGATCCGCGATCTCAAGGCCAAGGGCATCGGCATCATCTACATCTCGCACCGGCTGCAGGAGATGAGGGAAATCGGCGACCGCGTCACTGTCCTGCGCGACGGCAAGTACATCGGCACGCGCAATCTTGCCGAGGTGACGATCGAGAGCCTCGTGACCATGATGGTCGGCCGCGAAGTCGGCGAGCTCTTCGAGCGCGACTATTTGCCGCCCGGCGAGGAGGTGCTCAGGGTCGAAGGGCTGGGCTCGAAGGTCTCCGGGCTGCACGACGTTTCGATAAACCTGCGCCGCGGCGAAATCGTCGGGCTCGCCGGTCTCGTCGGCTCGGGAAGAACCGAACTCGTGAGAGCGATCTTCAACGCCGATCCGTACAACGAAGGCAAGGTCGTCCTCTTCGGCAAGGAAATGAAGAGCGCCGGGCCGAAGGGCAGCGTCAGGAACCGCATCGGCCTCTTGCCCGAAGACCGCAAGCACCAGGGGCTGGCGCTCATCCTCTCGGTCGCCGAGAACACGCTGATGGCCTGCCTCGACAAGGTCTTTCCGAGCGGGGTCGTCAACGCGACGAAGGAGAAGGCGCTCGTCGATGACTTCATCAAGAAGCTGCGCATCGCAACGCCGTCGGGAACGCGCCTCGTCCAGTATCTCTCGGGCGGCAACCAGCAGAAGGTCGTGCTCGCCAAGTGGCTCGCGACCGACTGCGAAATCTTCATTTTCGACGAGCCGACGCGCGGCATCGACGTCGGCGCCAAGCGCGAAATCTACGGTTTCATGAATCGCCTGATCAAGAACAACTGCGCGGTGCTGATGATTTCATCGGAACTGCCCGAAGTCGTCGGCATGAGCGACCGGGTCTTCGTCATGCGCGAAGGAACGATCGTCGCGGAAATTCCGCGCGCCGAGGCGACGCAGGAAAAAATCATCTCGTATGCCATGGGCGGCGAAGCTGTGGCGCCGGTGGCGCAGACGGCACCGACCGGGCAAGTCGTGGCAGCGAACTAAAAGCAGGGAAATCACCGGAAAACCCGCATGAAAGCATTGAACAAGTTCTCCAGCATCCCCAAGGTCCTCTGGGTCAACATCTTGCTGGTGTTCGTCTTCTCGATGATGTCCGATCGCTATCTGACCATCCACAACATGATCAACATCATGCAGCAGGGCGCGGTGCTCCTGATCGT
The DNA here is from genome assembly GCA_964485725.1 of uncultured Propionivibrio sp. GTDB lineage: Bacteria > Pseudomonadota > Gammaproteobacteria > Burkholderiales > Rhodocyclaceae > Propionivibrio. The sequence continues at coordinate 8,784 of CAZALA010000034.1, forward strand.
CGCCTCGGCGATGACGATCGTGATTCTGAGCGAAGGGCTCGACCTTTCGCTCGGCGCCGTCATGACGATGGCCGGGATCGTCTGCGTGCTCGCGCTCGGCGCCGGCCTGCCGGTGTCGGTCGCGGTGGTCATGGGCGTCCTTTCCGGGACCCTGCTCGGGTCGATCACCGGCGCGCTCGTCGCCGTCGCCAAAATGCCGCCCTTCATCGCGACGCTCGGCATGCAGGGCGTCATTTACGGCTTTGGCCTGGCGATGACCAATTCGTCGGCGATCTTTACCAAGAATACCGACTTCATCCTGATCGGCGCCAAGCTCGGCAAGTACGTCCCGATGGCGGCGATCTGCGCGGCGGTGATCTTCATTTCGGTCTGGGTCACGCTGCACCACACGCGCTTTGGCAGGTACGTCGTCGCGATCGGCGGCAACGAGGCGGGGACGCACCTCTCGGGCGTGAACACGAAATTCTGGAAGTGGTTCGTCTATGTCTATGCCGCCACCGTTTGCGCGATGGGCGGCGTCATTCTCGCCTCGCGCCTCGAGGCGGCCGATCCCATCGTCGGTTTTGGCTGGGAGTTCGAGGCGATCGCGGCGACGATCCTCGGCGGCTCGAATTTCCAGAAAGGCAAGGGCGACGTCAGCGGAACCATTCTCGGCGTCCTTTTGATCACGATCCTGCGCAATGGCATGAACGTCGTGCGCACCCCCTCGATCTGGCAGCCGGCGCTGATCGGCACGGTCATCATCTTGGCGATTGTTTTTCAGGTCTGGATGACGAGAAGAGAGGAAAGCAGAAAATGAGCACATTGCTGGCGGCGACCCTTTCCGCGAGGAAGCAACTCTCGTCGGTCGAGCCCTCGACCTGGGCGAGCCTCGGCAGGCTCGCGGCGCTGATCGTCCTGTGCATGATCGTCGGCTTCTTTTCGCCCGTCTTCTTCAGCGAACGCAACGTCAGCATCACGATCACCAACGCCTGCATCCTGATCATCATGGGCGTCGGCCAGACGATCACGATCATCACGCGCGGCCCCGATCTTTCGATGGGGTCGATCATGACCATCACCGCGGTCGTCTGCGCGCTGATGGTCAAGGCCGGCATCTTCTTCGGCGTCGCCTTCGCCGCGGCGCTGCTCTTCGGCGCCGCGATCGGGCTGCTCAACGGCATCATGATCGCCAAAGTCGGCCTGCCTTCGTTCATTTCGACCTACGGCCTGCAATGGGCGGTCTTCGGCTTCGCCTACGTGATCCTGCAGGGCTACGTCGTCTATGACTTCGACGCCGACTTTCGCTTCATCGGCAACGGCTACCTTTTCGACCTCATCCCGATGCCGATCGTCGTGATGGCCCTCGTGGTCGGCGGCGGCTACCTGCTGCTGCGAAAAACGACGCTCGGAAGAAAATTCTACGCGGTCGGCGCCAACACCGACGCGGCCTACATGTCGGGAATCGACGTGTCACGCACGGTGATCACGGCCTTCATCCTGAGCGGAACGCTGGCGGCGCTCGCCGGCATCGTCTTCGTCGCCCGCATCAACGCCGTGCAATCGGACATCGGCGTCGATTATCTGCTGACGACGATCGCCGTCGTCTATATGGGCGGAACCAGCGCGACAGGCGGTCAGGGCGGCGTCTTCGGAACGCTGGTCGGTGCGCTGATCATGGCCGTCGTCGAAAACGCGATGAATCTCTTCGGCGTGCCGAGCGTGTGGCGCAACGCGATCATCGGCGCGCTCATCATCGTCACGCTGCTGCTCGACCTGCAGCTCAAGAAGCGCGTCATCAAGACCAACTGAAGCGGTCAGGGTTTGCGCGGCTCCCGGTATCGGCAATACGCCTCGGTGCCAAGCTTGGCGACGCCGTAGAGACAGACCGCGACGAAACCGGCAATCAGCGTTGCCGGCGCACCGATGCTGGCGCCAAGGAAGGTCGCGATGACGCCGACGAGGGCGGTCGTGCTCTTGCTCTCGAGGGCGCGAATGCGCTTCCAGAGTTCCTGGTAGCGCTTGTCGTCGGTGCACAGGAAAGCGTGCATCTCGGTTTTCACCGCTTCCCAGTACGAGCGGTCCGGACGGTCGTCGTCGCCAGGCGTTGGCTTCTCCGACGCGGTGGGTGAGACGGGGCCGCCGTGATACATGAAGGCCGCGGCTTCGTCTTCACTGTGAACGAGGCCGAGCTTCCACGCGATGAGCGTCGGCGCGCTCACCATCAACTCGGACAAATCGATTTCGGGCAAAGCTGGTTGCGTGCTCATGGCGTTCTCCTGCGGGGCCCGCATGCGGTCGCATGCCACAGCCGATGCTTTAGAGCCGCCTGCCGGGCGAAGGTGCCCGCGAGCCTGCGCACTCGCTCAGTTCGCCTTTCCCCTGCCGCTTCCCGGCAGCGCCCTGACCGCGACGGCCGCGACGAGCGCTGTGAAAAGAACCCCGCAGACGCCGATGAGCACGGCCAGGGCGCGCGAGAGCAGGCCGTGCGGAACGAGGTCGCCATAGCCAATCGTCAGCCCGGAGATGAAGGAAAAGTAGATCGAATCCTGGACCGACCAGCCTTCGCGCAGGCCGACGATGAGGCCGAGCGAGACGATGATCGTGAGCAGCGCCGAGAGGATCGGCCAGACGACGCGCAGCTCGTTGCCGAGGCCGCGCGCGAACTGTCGCCGCAATGCCCGCGGGTTCGCTTCCATTTGCCCCCTCCTCATGTCTGCGGCCTGGCACGAGCAGGCCGGTGTTTATGTCGAGTTTAGCAAACCTGCGCCGTTGTTACGGCCTCGCGCTCGGAGAGCGATGCTCAGTGCAGCCACCACGCCAGCGTCGACACGGCAAGCAGCGCGAGGATGATGACCAGCGTCGTACTTGCGCCGGCTTTGGCGCGCGCCAGGAAGCGGTTGGCGCGTTCTATGCAGTCCGCCTGCAGGCCCGGCGCGAGCCGGCGGAGGATGAAGCTGGCGCCGGCCGCCACCACCGTCAGGTCATCGACGTAGCCGAGGAGCGGCACGAAGTCGGGAACGAGATCGACCGGACTCAAGGCGTACGCGGCGATGGCGATGCCGGCAAGGCGCGCTGCCAGCGGCGTTCTCGGATCGCGTACGGCGTAATACGCGGCGACGGTGTCGCGTCGCGCCAAGCGCAGCCACTTCGGGATCAGGGCGAATTTTCTCATTTGGCGATCAGCGCAGTTTTCGCGCGTAGGCGCCGCGCACCTCTTGCGAGATGAAGGTGGAAAGTCCGCGCCCGCTCTGCGCCAGCGCCTTCATGCGCTCGACTCGCTCGCGCCCGGTGCTGGCAGAGGTGTAGAGATAGACTTCGCCGCTGCTGAACTCGACGCAGATCGAATCTTCGCGCGTCGCATAGGCGACGACGCCGGAGTCTCCCGAACGGTTGCGGTAGCGCTGCATCAGGGTTTGGAGGCAAAGCGCGAGCGATTGTTCAGTCTTCGTTCTGACGGAGAGAGAGCGCCAGCGCGGGAATGCGCCTTGCTGACAGCCGCCAATGGCGAAAGCAGTCGGCGATACTCGCATCGGCATCTCGGGCTGGCGCTACGAACCGTGGCGCGGCGTTTTCTATCCGCCTGCGCTCGCGCAGCGCAACGAGCTTGCCTTCGCTTCGCGCGCCCTGCCGTCGATCGAGATCAACGGCACTTTCTATTCGCTGCAGCGGCCCGAGCTTTTTGCGCAGTGGCGCGACGAGACCCCCGACGACTTTGTCTTTTCGGCCAAGGGGCCGCGCTACATTACGCACCTCCTGAGCCTGAAGAACGTGCGCATTCCGGTTGCCAACTTTTTCGCTTCCGGCCTGCTCGCGCTCGGCGCCAAGCTCGGCCCCATCCTCTGGCAATTCCCGCCGCGCATGCGCTATCAGGCCGAGCGCTTCGACGCTTTCCTGTCGCTGCTGCCGCGCGACACCGATGCGGCGCTCGCGCTCGCCCGCGCACACGACAACCGTGTCGATGGCCGCGCCTGGCTTAAGAAAGGGCCTCGGCGCGCGCTGCGTCACGCCGTCGAAATCCGCCATCCGAGCTTTGCCGATGCCGGGTTCATCGCCTTGCTGCGTCGGCATCGCGTCGCGCTCGTCATTGCCGATACCGCGGGACGTTGGCCGCTGCTCGAGGATCTCACCGCGGACTTCGCTTACCTGCGCCTGCACGGCGACGAGGAGTTGTACGAGAGCGGCTACAGTGATCAGGCGCTCGACTTCTGGGCACGGCGCATCGACGTATGGCGCCGTGGCGAGCAGGTCGACGACGCCCGCCTGGCGTCGGGCGGGCCAGCGAAGGCGAGAAAGTCGGCAAAAGCCGCGAAGCCACGCGATGTCTTCTGCTATTTCGACAACGACGTCAAGGTGCATGCGCCTTACGATGCGGCCCGCCTCGCCCGCCGCCTTGGCGTCGCCACCGGTCTCGACGACGAGGAGCGCTTCATCGCGCCGCCCGGCATGCTAAGTCCGCGCAGCAAGGCGCCGGCTTTCGGCAAGCGGCCGCCGCGCGAGATTGCCTGAAGCTCATTGCCGCTGCTCGATCAGCTCGCGCAGCGGCGTCGGCAGAAAGCCGCGCAGGCGCGAGGAGATGCGCGCCTCATGCCGCTGCCAGAGGATGCCGAGGTAAATAACGGCAAGCCCGATCGCCGTCAGGACAAAGGGAAAGACCATGCTGTCCTTGAACACGTCGTAGGCAAGATGGCCAAGGTAGCCCGCTGCGCCGAGCCCTCCGAAGACGGCGAAGACGCGGCGCGAGAGGAGCGCGCCTGCTGCGATCATCGCGAGGTTGATGCAAAGGTAGGCGAACTTGCCAAGCTCGCTGTCCGAGCGCAGCAGCGAAAGTCCGCACCAGAACGCCAGGACGCCGAAGAGGTAGAGCCAGAAGGGGTAATCCTTTTCATGCCGCGTGCGCAGATCGACCCAGAACGCCAGCAGGACCATGATCAGGCCGAACCACAGCGAGACCAGCTTGCGCAGTTCCCAGTCCAGATCGGCTTCGCCGAAGACGAAGGGCGTGAGATCCATGCTCATGTACCAGAGCGTGACGGCGACCGGCATGACGAGGAAAGGCAGGCGATAACGCCACAGCATGACGGCGCCGGCGGCCAGCGTTCCGAGTTCCATCAGCATCCAGCGCCAGTGGATGTGCGTGTGGTACTGCCGATAGCTGCCGCCCTCGGCCCAGTATCCCAGGGCTTGCTGCAGGCCGTAGATGGCAAGCGGGGTGAGGACGACGACGAAGGCGGCGCTGATGCCGGCCGGGATCGCCAGCCGACGCCTGAGCAGAAGCTCGGTCAGCGCGAGCCCGGCGCCGGCATACGCGAGCGCGATCGAGAAGAGCCCCCGGCCGCCGAAGTTTTCCCAGCCGAGCGTCATGAAGAGCGTCATCGCTCCGATCGCGATCAGCCCGCCCATGTAGTAGAGAATGTGCGTGAAGCGAAAGCTCGGCGTATCGGCGGCGCGCGCGCAGAGGAAGGCCCAGAGCGGCTCGAGCTCGTCAGCGCGAATGATGTCCTGCCTGGCCGCCTCGTCGAGAACAGCCCGAGTGATCTTCATCTGGATGCCCCCCGCTTTCGCCGGACCTTCGCCTGGCCGGCTACAAGGACATTGTACTGCACGCGGTCCTTCAAGCCTGTGCAAACGGCTGCACAGTCCTTTCGCAGGCGGCCGCAGCGTCGACGGGCATGAGATCGTTGCCATCCTCGCTGCGGTGTTCGTTGAGATGGTCGGTGATGCGGGCGATGGTCGTCCACATCTCTTCGCCGATCGGCTGACCGTGCGCGAGGTTGTTGCGCAGCGCTTCCAGGCCGCTGAAAACGCGGCGTGCCGCGCGCGCCGACTGGAAGCCCGTGCGCGCGAGCAGTTCCGGCGAGGCGGTGATGATGCGCAATTCGTCGCACAGCTGGACACAGCTTAAAAGCTCGCAGCTCTGGCCGCGACGCTGGCGTTCGGCCATCAGGGCGCGCGCGTGGCCGAGGCGTTCGCCGCTGAGCAGCGTCGTCCATTGCTCGTCCGGCAGGGCGCGTGCGATGTGCCAGCGGATGTCGAGTTCGATCGCGCTCAAGATGCCAAAGAGCCACATGCGGGCGATCGGCGTGCCGAAGTCCTCGCGACGTATCCGGCGCAGCGGCGCTTCCCCGTCGCTGACGATGCAGTTGCTGTGGCGCGTCAGGACGCTGACGACCGCCATCAGCGGCGCGTCGGCGGCGAGCATCTGCGATGCGGCCCAGTTGCGCGCGCCGTCGATCGGCTGCGCGAGGTCGCCGGCGAAGAAGCGCTCGAGGACGTGCGCGAGGATGCTTCTTTGGTGCGGACCCAGGGCAGGCTCGGGCGGGGGCTGCGACTCGTCGACGCTGCGGGCGGTCTTCGCAAGGAGTTTCTGGCGCCATTTGCTGACGATTTTTTCGCAGCGCTGAAAGAGGCGGGCGTCGCCTTCACCGAGGATCGTCAGCAAAGCGCCGGCTTCCGCGACAAAGACTCTTCCAAAGCGCGGGTCGGCGCGGCAGATGTCTTCGCAGTTGTCGATGAGGTCGGCAAGCTTGATCGTCTTGGCGCGCGCCGAGGCGCCCGCCAGGTGCTCGCGGTCGATCGCCTTGCGCACCGCCCGGTTGCCATCGAGAGGGCGGCTGACGTCGGTCAGCTCGTCGACGAGCTCGGCGACGCCGCTGCCGAACTCGCGCCGGATGTCTTCGATCGTCGCCGATGTATCCTCGACGACGTCGTGCAGCCAGGCCGCTGCAAGCATCTGCGGGTCGTCGCTGACGCTCGCGACAGTTTCCACGACGCTTCTCAGATGCGCGTCGTAGGGCTGATTGGAATACTTGCGCCGCTGATCGATGCGCTCGTGCGCCTCGATCGCGTAACGCATCGCCCGCTGCACGAGCTCGCCGTCCATGTGATGTCTCCGCTTCGCCGCTGCGCGATCGAGGATCGCGATGGCTGCAATTCTAAATCAGGCGATCGCCTGGCTCGGACCGACCGCCTGAAATGCGGCGTGGAAGCTGATTTCGCCGCGCGCGCATGCGCTGCCCAGCGGCAAGGAGAGCACATACTCTTGCGGCACGCCGGCGAGCGTGAGGGCGGCCTCGCTCGCAAAGCCGAAACGCGTGTAAAAGGCCGGGTCGCCGACCAGCACGCAACCCTTGGCGTCGATCAGGCGCAGTTCGGCAATCGCCTTTTCCATCAGGGCTCGCCCGATGCCGCGGCGCTGGCACTCGGGTTCGACCGAAATCGGGCCGAGCCCGAACCAGCCGTCGGCGCTGTCTGCGATGCCAAGCGGCGAGAGCGCGAGATGCCCGACGATCCGGCCTGCGTCTTCGGCGACGAGCGAGACCGACAATGCATCGGCTGCGCGCAGCGCTTCGACGATGAATTCCTCGGTCTGACGGCTGTGCGGATTGGTCAGGAAGGCGCGTCGGGTGACTTGCCCGATCGCGGCTTCGTCTGCAGGCGTTTCGCGGCGGATGGTAATAGTTCTTCTGGTCATGGCGGGCGCAGTCGGTGGTTGGGAGGACCGGCGCGAGCGCTGGAGCTGCCGGCCTGCGGCCGGGCCGCTGGAGCGGATCTTACAGGAGGCCGGGGTTGCTCCGCCAGATCGTCCACGTGAGCAGGCAAGCGAAGCTCACCCAGATGAAGTAGGGCGCGAGCAGCAGCGCAGCGAGGCGACTCGTTCGCCAGAAGGCGGCGAGCGTCGCCGCGATCAGCGCGAGCAGCACGAGGACCTCGCCTGCGGCGAGCGCTCCCTGATGCCAGGCAAAGAACAGCCATGACCACAGCGCATTGGCAGCAAGCTGCATGCAGAACAGCGCGAGCGCCATGCGCGCGCGGCCGGGGGAGCGCCACACGAGCCAGGCGGCCACGGCCATCAGCGCGTAGAGCACGGACCACACCGGTCCGAATACCGACGCGGGCGGCGCCCAGGAGGGCTTGCTCAGCGTGGCGTAAAACGCCGCGGCGTCGACCGAGGCGAGCGCGCCGAGCGCGGCAGCGGCGAAGGTGAGCGCCAGCCACCCGCACAGGCCGAGCCACTGGGACGGCTGTCGGCGCGGATTAATGTCAGGGATACTGCCCAGGGTGTTCTCCTTTCGCGAACCTATCACAGCCAGCGCCGCATCGCGCAGCCGAGCTGCGCTCCTGCAGATCGTCTCCGTACGCCCTTCGCATTTCCTTTAGGAGCCCGATTCATCGGGCGATCCGTGCACCGATTTTGCAGCGAAATAGCGCCATTAATTCCGACCGATTAGACGCCTGATCGGCTTGCGCGGCAAGCCTCGCCCGGCGCGAACTTTGGCGCGCTCTTGACCGCCAAACCGGCGCCCGGATGCGCTGTCCAAGTGTGTCGCACCGACGACGGGCGCCAAGTCACATATCGAAAGGAGAAGCCCATGGCCACTGGTACCGTAAGACTGCATCGCGTCCTGCGCGCGCCGCCGGCGCGCGTCTATCGGGCCTTCCTCGAGCCCGCTGCAATGGCAAAATGGCTGCCGCCGTACGGCTTCACGTGCACGGTCCACCACCTGCAGGCCAAGGCCGGCGGCACTTTCAGGATGTCATTTACCAGCTTCGGCAGCGGCAAGGCGCATTCTTTCGCCGGCGAGTATCTCGAGCTCCGCGAAAACGAGCGCCTCCGTTATACGGACAAATTCGACGACCCGAATCTTCCCGGCGAAATGCTGGTCACCGTGGCGCTCGCCGAGGTCTCGTGCGGAACGCAGCTCGAGATCGTCCAGGAGGGCGTTCCCGAAGTGATCCCGGTCGAGATGTGCTATCTCGGCTGGCAGGAATCCCTGGCTCAACTCGCCTTGCTCGTCGAGCCCGAGATTCCGGGGTAGCCGGTGGCGCCGTTTCAGGCCTGACGTTCGAATTCAAGGCGGACCCCCGACAGGCGCAGGGTTGGGCGTCCGTGCCAAAACAATGCATTAGCGGCTCGATGTGGTGCGACGCTTCGCTGCGGGCTTGCGAGTTGCGCTCGTAATGGGCGTCGACCGCTCAGCGAGCCGGCCGGTAACGTACTTATGCAGGACGCTCGCAATTAGCGTTTGGTACGGCATTCCCTCCTCCAGCGCTTTGATTTGAATATCGTTCAGGTCGCCAGAGGACAGGCGGATATTAACTCGACGATCCTTGATTGCCGTGGCGCGCGCGGCGGCCTTGAACTTGGCAAGTTCGGACTTCGTTGCTACGGACTTCAGTCGGTTTTTCTCGAAGGCGTTCAGCACTTCGAGTTCATATTCATCAACTTTCGGCATCTGGCTCACCTCGGTTCACATGGTCCCGGGTAGCCTTGCGGCTCGGGATCACGGTCTTGAGGAAGAAGTAGTTCTCCTCCTCGACAAACGGTACTAAATAGACGTAGTTATCGCACGAGACAACAAGAATACTCTGCCTTGGATATTTCGACGGGTTCGGGTGTGTCAGGATGTCCAGCAACCCGCCAGACTCGATGGCGACGACAATGCTCTCAAAAGAGATGCCACGCTCGGACGAGAGCGCTTCATTCTTCTCGGCGTTCCAGCGAAATGGTTTCACTGGGCCATCTTAAGCCTATGTGTGCCTATTGTCACCACAGCTTCAAGACCCAACGCGAAGATCAGCGGCAGGCGGACAGCGTAGCTGGCCGACTGTCCGCTGGACTGGATTGCTGGGCGGTTTCACTCGAAGTGCTTGGACGTAGCGGGCTACTCACTGTGTTTCCTATCGGTACTTGGCCGCAGTAATGAATTGGCTAAACGATTCGCACCAAACGATAACGGTGTTGTAGCGCGATAACTCCACCGACGCCGGCATGGGGACAACGAAGTTCTCAAAAGTCCGTACATCTCCGACGCGCACCATACGTGATTTCAGGCGCATAAAGTCAGCCTCGGTTTCCACAAACTCGGGGGATAGGTAGAGCTTGTAGTCAGGACCCGGAGCAAGCTCGCCAAGCAGGACGATGCTTTGCTGACTAAGGGAGACCGTACCTTCGCCCCAATGCAGCAGGTCACTGTCTTTGAGATCTCGGCGAAATTGGCCTGAGTAGGTAGCTTGAGTTGCTGCCGAAGCCACGTCGGCTGATGTCGGTGCAGCAGGCGCTGTAAGGATAGGAAGAGCATAGATACCTAGAGCAAACCCTAGCCCAAGAGCGACAGCATGTGAGGCAACGAGAAATAGCAGCTTCTTCATGAGAGATAGAGTGTGCAGCAACCAGGAACGAGACGCCCAACGTAGTGTTCACCGGCGGTCGCTTGCTACCGCCGGGTGCAAAACAGAGTTATGCGACATTCTGCATCGTGTTCGCGAAATCGCGACCAGAGGTCGGCGGGGGTAGCGCCTTACCGTCCTTGTGGTACAGCGCAATTGCTTCTTCCACGACACGGCAGAGCTCGTCAAAGACGGCTTTCTCGTCGGAACCGTGGCATCCGCCGTAGATTAGCCCGGGGGCACTGCCAACATAACATTGGTCTTCCTCGGACCATTCGACAATCTTTGCGTATTTCGCACTCTCGTTCACGATTTTGACTCCTCGATAGCTCGCCGAACAGCGCGCTGCAAGTACTGTTTCGCATCTTCGCCTTCGGCGCCAGATACCGTGATCGGTTTTGTCACCTTCGGATGCACAAAGTTGCGATGGCTGCCTTTACCACCGCGGTTGACGAATCCTGCTCGTTCAAGTTCTGCGATGAGGTCTCGAACTTTGGGCGGCCTTGCCTCAGCACCTCCTATGTTGCATAACGTTTGAATTCACCGGCCTTGCGCGGCTTCATGCTCAAGTTCCGGTGCAATGATGGGTTCGGCGTCTACGCGGCAAGCTTGATGACCTTGAGCGCTTTACGCCCTTGCTCGGCGTGCCACAGGTCGTACTGCACTTGCTGACTCAGCCAGCTCTCGGCACTGGTGTTAAAGGCAATGGATAGGCGTACCGCCATTTCAGGGCTGATGCCTGAGCGCCCGTTAAGGATTGCCGAAAGGGTCTTACGGCTTACGCCCAAACCTTCCGCAGCCTCGGTAACCGTAAGGCCTAAAGGCTCTAGGCAAAGCCCCCTAATAATTTCACCCGGATGAGGGGGATTGTGCATACGCATATCAAATTACCTCAGTGATCGTCCTCGTAGTCCACCAGTTCGGCGTCCTGACCCACGAACTGAAACGTGACCCGCCAGTTGCCGCTCACCCACACCGACCAAACGCCTTTGCGCTCGCCTTTAAGTGCGTGGAGGCGCAAACCGGCCAAGTCCATATCACGGGCGGCCGTGGCAACATTTAGCCGAGCAGGTATGAGTCGCAGCCGCTCCGCGTGCTGAGCTTGGATGCCTGACTTGGATCCGCGCTCAAAGAAACGGCCCAAGCCCTTGTGTTTGAAACTCAGGATCATGCGCCATCGTGACCCGTCACGTTACAGATTACAAGACGCCGAACGTGGAAGTAACCGGCCTGCGCTGCTTTTCGCGCAGGTCCGCTCGACTGAGGGGTTGGGCGTCGCGGGCGCCAGCAGATGGTTACGTTTGCACACGATTGCAGTCCACCCAGACTTCCGTGTACCAGTGCTTGGAATTGATGATCTTTACTGGGGCGTATCCACTCGGGCAGTAATTGTTCCCCCGTGATCGTTCAAGATTCAGTTGTCGTTCAAGCTCTGCCATGAACTCTGCTCCATTCGGCGCGGCCATCTGCGCTGCCACCTCACGCTTCATTGTGACGGCAAACCCTGGGCCATGACGTGAGGCATGCTCAGGCGAGTAAGGGGCGATGATCATCTTTTGATGCTCCAACTGCGCCTCATACTCTCTCATTGTTGGTTCCAATACTTGGCATGCGGAAAGCAGGGACGTACCCGCCAATATCCCAAGCACACCAAGCGATGACATACGGAGAAGCCAGTGAGTACGCATAGATTAAGACGCCCAACGTCTGAATTCACCGGCCTGCGCGGCTTTTCGCGCAGGTCTGGTGGAATGATGGGTTCGGCGTCGTTGCACCTGGGCACTACCGAAACTGATTGAATGTCTTCAGTAGCTTCATCGTGGACTCATAGTCAAGTTTGTCGCCTTCGAAATCGCACCGGTAAAGACCTTGAAGATTCGATGGCAACGCGACGCCCTTCTCGACCAAAAGAATCATCCGCTTCCCGTAAAGCGCCATAGCAGCACCAATCTCAATCAACACATTGTCATTAAGCTTGGCGTGCTCGTTGCCATCCTTATCGAGGTATTTCCCTTCGGCTCCAACATGCAAGACGCCCGCCCCGCAAGAACGCATGTCTTCAAAGACCTTCTCAGGAACCGGTATAGCCGTCGATTCTCTCTCGACAGACACTACCGGCTCAAAACTCCCAAACGTAAGAAGCTCCTTGATCTGAGCTACTACAGCACGCTGCTTGCCATGGGTGATGAAAACTCGGTTCGCCTTGGCGTCGAAGGTAGGCGCGGCGGGTGGCACCGTGGTCTTGAATTCAGTTGTCGCGGCGGGTGCGGTTTCGCTGTTTCGCGATATGACTTCCGAGTGGTGCGTATCGGCGCCATTGGTTAACTCTGACGTAGCGGCGGGGCGGGGAACTCCTGGGGAGTCAAGGTTAATGAACGGGCCAGTGGGAGTGTCCCGAATGATACCCGCGTAGATACCATTGGCTTTGATGATTTCGATTGCAGCCTCCGCTCGATCCCCCGGAAGACCGAGTGATTTGAGAACGTTTACTGCAATAGTGTCGTTGGGTAGCTTCGCGCGCCGATATTTCTCAAAGAACTCTCGCAAAATTCTAGGTTTCAGGATTGCTTCGCGGCGCGCGACAATGTCTTCGTCTTCGGCTTCTGGCGCAACAAGTCGCTTGCCAAGCGAAGTCAGTTTAATAACATTTGCATTGATACCGCCGTCAGTCAGACCGTACGCAATTGAAGCTCCGGTAAGCGCTGACCAACCGCTACTTGTTGGACTAATGCCTAGAGATAGAGCCACGTCTGGCGGTGATCCAGAGTCGCCTGCAAAGTTGTCAACAAGGGCTGAGGCAATTCTTTGTGCTTGTTGAAGAGTGCTTTGCGGGAAATCGGCCTGTTTGAAGTAAACGCGCTTTTCCTCGGCCTTAGGGGGCGTAGGCTTTTTCGCGGTTCGTGGCGCGGGCGTTGTCGTCTTATTCTTGCTCTGAGCCATTTCTCGTTACTCCTATCTCGAATGATTTTTTGTTGTGGCATTCTTACTGAGGTTACGCAGAACAGGGGCAGCGCTGAAGTTCCCGCATCCTAGATGCCGAACGTGGAGCTAAACGGCCACTGCTTGCAGCGGTCCGTTTGAGCGTGCAGTTAGACGCTCGCTTAGTTTTTTGATCGTTTCTTGCGACATTGCCTCGTAACTTGCGCAACCGCTATAAACCTCAAACATTTCTGTGCAGTTGAACTCTTGCATCTCCTTGCACATCGCCCGAATCTGGCGCCAATCTGCAAGCTCAGCAACCTGCCTCAATCCCTTCCGCCCCTTGATGTTTGGTTTGAATCGCTTGAACTCAGAATCGCCAAACGTGTGGGTTCCCCAACGAGAATGTACAAGCGCGTTTCTGTACTCTTCGAACTTGGCAAGCTGAGAAATTATCTTTTTGAAAATTTCGCATTGCTCTTGCTGTTCTTGATATCTCTTTAGGTAAAGAGCTGAAAGCAGGTCCAGCTTTTGTCCAAAGCTGAGCGCCGCAGTCATGATCGCAATATTCTCAAAATATTCTTCCTGGCTTCCTCGTTTCATGAAGACTGCGAGAAACTCCCCGAGGTCGTGCTCGAATCTGTTGAACTGAATTACAAGCAGGCCAATAGAAGTTGCAGTCCGGACGCTCTGGACTCGTAGCGCTCTGGAATTCTTAATGAATTCCTCGGGAAGCTTTAATTCACTCATGTGATCGGTCTAACGTCTAAGGTAAGGGGCGCGCCGCTTGCGGCGCGTCCCGCTTGACCGCAGGGTTAGGGCGAGGAATATCCTCCCTCTCATTCCACAACCCATATCGCGGAATTTTCCAAGATCGATCTTTGATTTCGATGCTCAATATGCCGTCTTGAATATGTGACTTCATATCGAAATTCAGTGGATAAGCGCAGCTCACAAGAGGAATCGGATCAACCACAGGGCTGCAACCTAGCATTCCCATTTCAATATTGTCTTCATAAGGTGCGAAATACACACGGTCACGACAACGACAGCAATCGAAGACGATTGCTCCTGGCCCGAAGAAAACTGCGCAATCAAGCATTTCTTCGATAAGCAGTACTGCCTTGCAGGACGGGCACTGAATGTCGGCATGAATTGGCGCGGACAAGGCAGTACGCGTTGTCTTTCTAGGCCGCATGAAATGGCATAGCCCTAAAACAGCAAAAACTCCAACGACTCCAAGCACAAGAGCGCCAACGATCATGGAAGGCCCTAACTAAAAGTAGACACCCGAAAGGGCGGGGGAATTTGCGCCACCAGGGTCTATAATCCCAGTTGGCATTTTTATGTATCTGATCTGCATGGCTTGTTTGTTCCTCCCACACCCTAAAGCGGCGGAAAATACACCATGGCTGCTCCCAAGCTTCTTGACCAAGTTCGCGACCGTTTGCGCGTCAAGCATTACAGCATTCGCACCGAGTCTTGTTATACCGATTGGATTAGACGCTATATTCTTTTCCACGGCAAGCGTCATCCGAAGGAGATGGGGGCGCTGGAGGTCGAGTCCTTTCTGACACACCTGGCCGTCAAGGGCAGGGTGTCGGCCTCAACGCAGAATCAGGCGAAGAGCGCGCTGCTGTTCCTTTACCGCGAAGTCCTGCAACAGGAGCTCGACTGGCTGAAAAACGTGACGCAGGCGAAGACGCCACAGCGGTTGCCCGTCGTTCTCACGATTTCGGAGGTGCAGGCGGTATTGGCCCACCTCCAGGGCAGCCACGGGCTGCTTGGCGCGCTGCTCTACGGCGCCGGCTTGCGCTTGATGGAGGCGGTGCGCTTGCGCGTCAAGGACGTGGACTTCTCGCGGCGGGAGATTCTGGTGCGCGATGGCAAAGGTGCCAAGGACCGCGTGACGATGTTGCCGGGAAGCGTCGTCGAGCGCTTGCGATTGCATCTGGCCAAGGTGAAAGCACTGCACGACGACGATTTGGCTGCGGGTGGCGGCGCAGTCTATCTGCCCTTCGTGCTGGCAAGGAAGTATCCGAACGCGGCGCGTGAATGGGGTTGGCAGTACATCTTCCCGTCGAAAAAACTTTCGGTCGATCCGCGCGACGGCGCAACGCGCCGGCATCACATCGACGAAAAGGGCTTCCAGCGCGCGATGAAGCAGGCGGTTCGCGATGCCGAAGTCGTCAAGCCGGCGACGCCGCATACTTTGCGCCACAGCTTCGCTACGCACCTCTTGCTGTCCGGCTACGACATCCGCACGGTGCAGGAATTGCTCGGGCACTCGGATGTGTCGACGACGATGATTTACACCCACGTTCTGAACCGCGGTGGCCGGGGGGTCGAAAGCCCGCTCGACCGGATCGACGCCGATTGAACGACGCTTCGCGATAAGGACCAGTGGAATCTGAAGGGTGTCGTTTTGAAGTTTATATGCCCACGACGCTGACACTGAAAAACATTCCCGATGAGATCTACGAACGCTTGAGGGCTTCCGCGAAATCCCATCGTCGCAGCCTGAACAGCGAGGCCATCGTTTGTCTGGAGACGGTTCTGCTGCCTGGCAAGCTGGCTCCTGCCGAGCGCCTCGCGCGTGTCCGAGCGCTGCGTGCCTCGCTCGCGCAGGGCAAGTTTCGAGCGAAAGATATCGATGAACTGAAGCGGGACGGTCGTCCGTAATCGTCGCCGACACGCGAGACAAGCGTCATTTGCGACTCGACCGCTCGCTCTTGTAAGCGAATGACTTGTCTCAATCCAGTTTGTTGAGAAGATTCGCGATGCCTTGCTGGCTTGAACGCCGAGTCTCGCGCCGTGGCGGGTAGCGCCACCAGGCGCCAACGACGAGGAGGGCGAAGACGCTATAGGCGAGCGTGAAGACCCACAGCGGCGCGTCGATGAAGACGATGCGTTCGATCCAATAGCCGACGAAGCTTGTCGCGTAGCCCGGCGCGCCGGCGTGGAGTCTGAGCCAGGATTCGAGCGTCGTCAGCGGGCAGGCGAGGCCAAGCCAGGCTTGTGCGGCGACGATGGCGATGCCGATGAGGTGTGCGAGCCGGAAGAACCAGCCGTTCACCCAGCGCCAGCCGATCCGGTTGCCGATGAGGATCGCGACAAGCCCGCCGACGACGAAGACGACGACGCCAAAATGCAGCGCGAGGACGGCGTCGGCAAGAAACTCGTAAGCCAGGTTTGTCGTCATCGGGGCAGTCCGCTCGTCAGCTTTCGCGGGCCTCACTCGTGGCGATAGGGAGAAGCCCGTCCCGCGGGAAGTCTAGCGCCCGGACCAGGGCATGACCGGAACGGTCGAGATGCTGTTGGCCGGCGCACCTTCGATCAGCTTGCGGCTGATCGCGAGGTACACGAGCGTGTGGTTGGCTTCATCCCAGAGACGCATGACGCGCGTTTCCTTGAAGAAGACCGAGGTGTCCTCGCTGAAGACGAGCGCGTCGCGCGGCAACTTCTCAGGGAGCGTGATCGGTCCGGTCTGCCGACACGAGAGCGAGAACTGCGAAGGGTCCTGGGCGAGCCCAAGGCTCCCGCTCACGCCCCCGGTTCGCGCCTGCGCGACGTGACAGGTGATCCCCGGAATTTTCGGGTCGGCGAACGATTCGACGCAAACCTTGTGGTTGGCGCCGATCAGCTTCCATTCGGTCGTGACGCAGCCGACCTCCGCGGCGAAGGCCGATGACGCCGCCGCAACCGTTAGAAGCAAAAAAACTGCTGGGCACTTACTCATCTTCAAAGGCTCCTCAGGCCGGGCTGGCGGTTTCCGCATCAGTGGTCGCGCCGTTCTTCGCCGAGAACGACGCCCAAAAAGCGGCAAATCATATGCCGGCTTCGCTCGTGGCGACGGGCGCAAAGCGCGCTTGCGTGCGGCCATCGACTTCGACTGTAGTCGATCAAAGCAGAGCGCGGAACTGTTCCACGGTAAGCCCGGCGTCGCGCGCGATTCCGCCCATAGTGATGGCATTGACGGGGTTGTGGCGCGGAACGGTCAAGATGCGCGAACCGTTGCTCATGACAATATGCTTCCCTTGGCGAACAATCAGGAATCCTGCCTTTTCCAGCGCTCGGACAGCATCGAGATGATTGATGCCTGGTAGCTTGGGCACGGCTAGGCCGTGATTTCGATCACGCGGACGTCTTCGCCGACAAGCGTTTCGTTGATGGCTTCCAGGTATTCGGCGATTGCGATGCGTATGTTATCGAGGGCCTCGGCTTCGGTATTTCCTTGCGACCAGCAACCAGGCAAGCCGGGAACGGAGACTGCAAATCCTTCCTCGGACTGATGAAGGGCAACCTTGTATTGCATGAGCTTCTCCAATGTACGGTGTGACGCGAAAACATATCAGCGTCGCGACCGGGCATCTGATGCGGTCGCCGCTTTCGCGATCCGCTCAAGCGAAGCGTAGACCATTTGATGGCAAACGCAAGCCGAGCGACAAGAACCGTAGCCGGCTTGCTGCGAGCACGGCAGTCGGCGCGGTCAGCTCTCGCCGGCTTCGCTCGTGGCGACGGGCGCAAAGCGCGCTTGTTTGCAGCCGTCGACTTCGACCGTTTCGACGAACATGCCGTAGGGCCGGACCCACAGCCCCGATGCGTTGTAGAGCGGCCGGTAGAGCACCAGCGCTTCGAGCGTTTCGCTATGCCGGACGACGCCGACGACTTCGTACTCGCCGCCCTTGTAGTGGCGATAACGGCCGGGCCGAATCGTCGGCAGGTCCGGAAGTGCGTTCACTTGGCCACTTTTTACGGGACGGAAGGAAAGCGCCGGCGCGATAAAGCCGCGCTGGCGGCTAAACCGTCAGTCCAGTACATGCGAGACGAGGCCGTCGGCGAGTTTCGGTTCGAACCAGGTCGATTTGGGCGGCATGATCTGATCCGCGTCGGCAACGGCCATCAGCTCGCTCATCTGCGTCGGATACATGGCGAAGGCGACG
>CAZALA010000035.1:0-26724 GCA_964485725.1 uncultured Propionivibrio sp.
CGTCCCCCGCTGGCAATGTTTGACCCTCCCTGACCCATCGCCAATGATGGGACTTCAACCCCGTGCCTCACCGGCGCGGGGTTTTTTTTGCTCTCTTTTCGCGCCTCTTGTCGCCCGCGAGCTTCAGCTCTGGCTGGCGGCTGGCAGCGCATCGACGATGCGAATTTCGCGCTGCGGGTAGGGAATCACGATGCCTTTTTCGCGGAAGCCCTGCCACAGCGCCAGCGCGACTTCGGAGCGCACGTTGCCGGTTCCGGCGTGCGGATCGGCAATCCAGAAGCCGAGTTCGAGCACGATCGCGTTCTCGCCAAAGTCGGCGAGGATGACGCCCGGCGCCGGGTCGGCAAGCACCCGCGGATGGCGTGCGGCGGCCTCTGCCATCAGCGCCATCGCCGCTTCCAGGTCGCTGCCGTAAGCGACCGGAATGCTGAGCGCGACGCGAATCTGCGTGTCGGCGTACGAGAGGTTGCGCACGATGTTGCTCACGAGATACTCGTTGGGAATGATCAGGTCGGTGCCGGTGAGCGTCCGCAAGACCGTGTAGCGCGTGGTGATTTGCACGACCTTGCCGTTCGTCTTGTCGTCGATCGCGACGAGGTCGCCCAAGCGAATCGAGCGGTCGAGGAGCAGGATGAAGCCGCTCACGTAATTGCTCGCAATCTTTTGCAGGCCGAAGCCGAGGCCGACCGCGAAAGCGCCGCTGAAAACCGAGAGCGCGGTGACGTCGATGCCGACGAGCGAGAGGCTCAAAAGCAAGGCGACGACGAGCGCGAAAGCGCGGGCCAGCCGGCCGAAGACTTCGCGCAGGTTGCCATCCATCGTCTCGGCGGCGAGCAGCCGCTTTTCGACGAGGCTTGCGCCCCAGAGCGCGATCAGGAGGGTGAGGCCGATGACGACGCTCGCGTGCAAGAGCATCCAGAGGTCGAGCTCCTGCGTGCCGACGCTAAAGCGCACCTGTTCGAGCATCTCGACGAAGAGGGCGTCGAGTCCGGTGAGATGCAGGATGAGTCCGCCCCAGATCGCGAAGACGAGCGCGCGCTCGAAGCGTCCGGACAGGCCGCCGCGCGCAAACACCGAACGCAGCACATGCACGAGGATCTTCACGAGCGCCCACGAGGCGAGCAGTGCCGCCGCCACGTAGAGCAGGGAGAGGTGCCGCCAGTGGGCCAGGATGAGCGCCTTGCGCAAGATCGCGACGAGCGCGAGCGCGATCAGCGGAAAGGCGATGCGATTCCAGCTGCCGACGCCGAAGGACTCGAGCGCGCCGCGCGACGGCTGCGCGTGCGTCTTCGCGCGCAAGCGGAAGGCAAGCGCCCACGAGGCGGCGAGGATCAGCGTCAGGGCCAGCGCCTGCCACCAGAACTCGGCGCGCGGAAGGTCGCGCCAGAGCTCGCCGAGGAGAACGAACATCGGGAAGATCGGCGGTTCGCTCATCGGCGCTCCAGCACCGCCGCGAAGAAACCGTCGGTGCCGTGGCGGTGCGGCAAGAGACGGAGCGAGAGCGCAGCGTCGGTGCGTGTCGCCGCGAGCTCGATTCCCTGCTCGCTGAGGATGGCGCCCGCCGGCAATTGAGCGAACTCGGGACGCGCCGCGAGAAAGCCGGCGACGATCGCTTCGTTCTCGGCCTCGAGCAGGCTGCAGGTCGCATACACCAGACGGCCGCCGCTTTTGACGAGCGCGGCGGCAGCGCAGAGGATTGCCGCCTGCTTCTGCGCAAGCTCGGCGACGCTCTCGGGGCTTTGCCGCCACTTGAGGTCGGGATTGCGGCGCAGCGTGCCGAGGCCCGAGCACGGCGCGTCGACGAGGACGCGATCGAGCTTGCCGGCCAGGCGCTTGATCTTGATGTCGTTCTCGGACTCGATGCGCACCGGATGCACGTTGGAGAGCCCCGAGCGCGCAAGCCGCGGCTTCAGTTTGGCGAGACGTTTTTCGGCGACGTCGAAAGCGTAGAGGCGACCTTGCGAGCGCATCAGCGCGCCGAGAATCAGCGTCTTGCCGCCGGCGCCGGCACAGAAATCGGCGACCATTTCACCGCGCTTCGGCTGCACCAGGAAGCCCAGCAACTGGCTGCCTTCGTCCTGCACCTCGATGCTGCCGTCGAGGAAAAGCGGGTGCGCAGAAAGCGAGGGCTTGCCGGCGAGCCGGATGCCGAGCGGCGAATACGCGGCGCGCGCGGCTTCGATACCGTCGGCATTGAAGCGCGCAAGTACCTGGTCGCGATCGGCTTTGAGCGAATTGACGCGCAGGTCGAGCGGCGCCGGTTGATTCAAGCTCTCGGCGAGCGCGGCGAGCTCGGGCTCGGCAAATTGCGCGGCGAGGCGCTCGTGCAACCAGTCCGGCAGGTCGAGGCGAACCGCCGGCGGCAGCTCGTCGAGCTTCAGCGCTTTCGCCTGCGCGAGCCACTTGCCCTCGGACTCGTTGAGGACCGCGTCGAGCTCCTTGCGATTGAGGCCGCGCAGGCAGGCGAGCGTGGCGAGCACGAGGCGCCGCGAGGTGACGTCGTCGGCGCAGCGCGCCGTCAGCGAGCGCTTCCGGCGCAGCGCGGCATAGACGCTCTCGGCGATGAAACCGCGCTCGGCGTGGCCGAGCGCGCGATGCTGGCGAAAATAGCGCGAGACGACAAGATCGGCCGGGAAGCTCGAACGCAGCAACTCGGCGAGCAGCGCTTCGCAGTGATTGAACAGGGCAGGCGTAAAACGCATCGGGTTCCTTAAAAGACGCAGAAGACGAGAGAGAAAAACGGGTGAGGGTCGCAGCAGGCGGCCGCGGCGCGGCGCGCGCTAATTGCCCTTCTCTGCGTCGGTTTCTTCGTCGCCGAGGCGGATTTCGGTCGCGACTTGCACGAGACTATCTCCCTTGTTGTCGACATGGCGAATTTTAACCGGCAGCAGGAGATAATCGTAGGCGAGCCACAATTCGGTCGTGTTCGCGCCGGGCGCGCGCAGATGCAGCGTGCGCAGGACGCCGGCCGGAACCTCGATGTCCTCGTCGCCGACGATTTCGAGCCGGTAGATGCCGTACTTCTTGCCGGTGGCGATCGGCAGCGTGCCGCGAAACTCGCCCTGCGCGAGGAAACCCAGGTCGTAGTTGAACGAGAGCAGATCCTGCGCGCCCTTGGCGAGCGCCTGCTCGGGCTGATTGCCGACGCGCACCTTCATCGCGTTCCAGTCGAATACCGCTTTCTCGTTGGTCTCGCGGCCGTTGCGGCGGATCGCGAAAGCGTCGGGGCGCAAGCCGCTCGCGGTGACTTCGCCGCGGCTTTCCATTTCGAACCGGTACGGCTTGAACAGCCAGACGAGCCCGGTCGTTTCGACGACCGAACGCAGGTGGTAGCGATTGTCGACGATCTCCCATTCCTGGCGCGAGAAGCCGATTTCAAAGTTGGAGTCGCCGCGATCGACGCGGTACGTGATCCTGCCGTGCGGCGGCAGGCGCGGTTCGGCGGCGGGTTCGGACGCGGGCTCGGCGGCAGGCGCGGACGCTGCGCCGGTGTCGGTCTCGGCGAGGGCTTCGGCGCTCGCCGCCGGCGCGGCTGCGCTCGCCGCTTCGTCCAAGCCTTCGGCGACATCGGGCGCCGGCGCGACCACTTCGGGCAGGGCCGCCACCTCGTCCGCCGAGCGGCTCTCGGCCTGCGGCGGCGCGACCACGGGTGCCGCTGCCTTGGCGGCGACGCGCTTCTTGCGCGGCGGTTTCGCCGGCCGCTCGGGATCACGCTGCCGCAGCTCTTCGGCGAGGAGCGGCTGCGGCGCTGGCAGCGGCCTGAGCTCGGCGGCGATGATCACCGTTTCAGGCTCGGTCGCGACCTCGACATCGGGCCCGAAGAGGAGCGCGACGTGCAGCCCGAGCGAAGTGGCGAGCGCGACGAGGAGCGCGATCGGCATGGCAGGCGATTAGTCCCCGGCCAGGCGCGGCGAAATCAGCGCCGCCAGCGCCGCCGCGCTCGCCGGCGCCGCACTGACGACGACGCGGCCCGCTGCAAGCCGCACGCGGCCTTCGGCGAGCCAGCGCACGGCGAGCGGGTAGAGGCGATGTTCCTGCGCGAGCACGCGTGCCGCGAGGCTCTGCTCGTCGTCGCCGTCGATGACGGGGACGGCGGCCTGCGCGATGATCGGGCCGTGATCGAGCGCCGGCGTCACGAAGTGCACGGTGCAGCCGTGGATGCGAACGCCTTCGGCGAGCGCGCGCCGGTGCGTGTGCAAGCCGGTGAAGCACGGCAGCAGCGAAGGATGGATATTGATCAGCCGGCCCTCGAAGCGGCGCACGAAAGCGTCGGAAAGGATGCGCATGAAGCCGGCGAGGACGATGAGGTCGGGCGCAAAACCGGCAACCGCTTCGGCGAGCGCGAGATCGAAAGCGTCGCGGCTCGCAAACGCCTGGTGCTCGACGACGCGCGTCGGGACGCCGTGCGCCGCGGCGACGGCGAGGCCGCCGGCGTCACTGCGATTGGCGATGACGGCGGCAACTTGCACCGGCAGATCACCGCTTCCTGCGGCGGCGAGCAAAGCTTCCATATTGCTGCCGCGGCCCGAGATCAGGATGACGATGCTTTTCATTTGATTCCCAGCGCGCCGACCGGCAGAAAGACCGCCGTCGCGACGCTCTGCGTAAAGCGCGTGAGGCCGCGACCGCTCCTGTCGGCGACGACGAGCGAGAGAAAATCGAGCAGGCCGATGACGCGCCCGAACTCGCGTTCGAAACTCAGATTGGGATTGTTCGCGTCGAGTTCATTCGAGACCAGCACCGGCTCGCCGCCGGGCGAGCGCGAAGACGACAGCTTCCACAGCGCGATCTCGACGTTGCGAGCGCAGTTGTAGAGTTTCTGCTCGTCGAGCGCGTCGAGCACGTAAAAATCCGCCTTGTGGTCGAAAGCCGCATACACCATTCCGAGCAGCCCAGCCATCAGCGCCAGCACGCGATCGCCCGAGTAACTCGGGCTGAAAGCGAAGAGCGCCGCCGCCCCTTCGCGCCGTCCCTCGAGTTCGGGAAAGGCCGTCGTCCCGGCGAAGAGCCGGTCGAGCGCGACTTCGAGGCTGGCGTTGCCGCCCTTTCGCCACTCCTTGGGATTGCGCCGGTAGAGCTTCTCGGCAATCCGGCGCAAACCGGCCAGCACCTCGCTGCGATTGGCGTCGATGACGCGGTCGATTTCGGTCTTCGCGAGGTAGCGCGGATGAAAGTCGCTCTGGCGCTGTCCGTCGGGACCGACCCGCGTCGCGCAGGCGGCCAGCAGCACGGCCGGCAGGACGAAGAGAAGCGGGATCGCGAAATGGGCCATCCCCGATCATAACTCACTGACTGGCCGGACGCCTTTGCCGCCACCAGCCGATGGCCATCGGCAGCATCGAGACGACGACGATGCCGATGATGACGACCGAGAGATTGCTTTGCACCCAGGGCAGGTTGCCGAAGAAGTAACCGGCGAAGGTCAGCGAGAGCACCCACAATAAGGCGCCGACGAAGTTGAAGGCGAGGAAGCGCGGGTAATCCATCGCCGCGACGCCCGAAACGAAAGGCGCGAACGTCCGGAAAAGCGGCAGAAAGCGCGAGATCACGAGCGTCTTGCCGCCGTGCTTTTCATAGAAAGCGTGCGTTTTTTCGAGCGCCGCCTTGTTGAAGAAGCGCGAGCTTTCCCAGTGAAACACCTTGGGCCCAAGATAGCGGCCGATCTGGTAATTGAGCATGTTGCCGAGCGCGGCGGCAGCGACGAGGACGACGACCAGGATCACGATGTCCATGCCGCCGAGCGCCGCCAGCGCGCCGGCGGCGAAGAGCAGCGAATCGCCCGGCAGGAAGGGCGTCACGACGAAACCCGTCTCGCTGAAAATGATCGCGAAAAGGATCGCGTAAATCCACACGCCGTACTGCTGGACGAGGATGGCAAGATGCTTGTCGAGGTGCAGGACGATGTCGATAAACGACGCGATAAGATCCATCGGACGAAATTCCCTAAATGATGCGGTGATGTCGAAAACGTCCACCGCAAAGGCGCAAAGAGGCAAAGGGACGCAAAGGAAATCCTTTGCGAAACCTTTCTTTTTTCTTTGCGCCTTTGCGGTGAACTTTGACGTTCTTCGGCGCGAAGCTGCGATTTTACCGGATGCGCGGCCGGTATAATGCCGCATGCCTCACACATCCGCGGCGATCCGCCTCCTCCCCGACCTTCTGATCAGCCAGATCGCGGCCGGTGAAGTGGTCGAGCGGCCGGCGTCGGTATTGAAGGAACTCATCGAAAATTCGCTCGACGCGGGCAGCCGGACGATTCAGATCGAGCTCGAGGAAGGCGGCGTCAAGCTCATCCGCGTTTCCGACGACGGCGTCGGCATCGCCGCAGACGAGCTCGCGCTCGCGCTGACGCGCCACGCCACCTCGAAGATCGCGACGCTCGCCGACCTCGAACAGGTCGCCACGCTCGGTTTTCGTGGCGAAGCGCTCGCCTCGGTCGCCGCCGTCGCGCGCGTCACGCTGACGAGCCGCCGCGCCGGCTCAAGCCACGCCTGGCGGCTATCGGGCGAAACCGGCGGCAATGGCAAGACGCCGGCGCCGGCGGCGCTGGCCGAGGGCACCGTCGTTGAAATGCGCGACCTTTATTACAACACGCCGGCGCGGCGCAAGTTTCTGAAATCCGACGCGACCGAGTTTGCGCACTGCTGCGACGCGGTCAAGCGCGTCGCGCTCGCGCACCCTGAAATCGCTTTCTCGCTCGCGCACAACGGCAGGGTCAGCCTGCGTCTGGCGCCCGGCGACGCGAGAGCCCGCGCCGGCGCGATCCTCGGCGACGATTTTCTCGCCGAATCGGTGAGCATCGACACCGGCGGCGCCGCCCTGCATACGCTGCGCGTCCATGGCCACTGTGCGCTGCCAGCGCATTCGCGCCCGCGCAGCGACGCCCAGTACTGTTACGTGAACGGCCGCTTCGTCCGCGACAAGGTGCTCGCGCACGCGCTGCGCGAGGCCTACCAGGACATGCTGCACGGCAGCCGCTACCCGGCTTACTGCGTCTTTGTCGAGCTTGATCCTGGCGAAGTCGATGTCAATGTGCACCCGGCCAAGACCGAGGTGCGTTTTCGCGACAGCCGCGCCGTGCACCAGTTTGTTTTCCACGCCGTCCAGCGCGCGCTGTCGACGCCCTTGCGCAGCGCCACGAACGCACCCGGCGCACCCGGCGCGCCCGCAGCGAGTCAGGGCACGGCAGGTACAGCGAGCACCGCAAATGCATTCGCGCGGCCTGCCTCGCCAGCCTGGCCGCAGCGGCAAAGCGCGCTCGCGATCAACGAGCCGGCCACGCAGGCGTATTACGGCTTTGCCGCCAGCGCCCGCGCGCCGGGCGTCCCCGGCCTTCCCTCTGCAGCGCCGGTCTCGGCGCAGCTTGCCGGCGCCGCCGATCCCGACCCTTCGCCGCCGGCGGCTAACGGGACGCCGCGGCTGGGCTACGCGCTCGCGCAGCTGCACGGCATCTACATCCTGGCGCAGAACGCCGCCGGACTCGTCGTCGTCGACATGCACGCGGCGCACGAGCGCATCCTCTACGAAGCGCTCAAGAGCTCGCTCGACCGTCGCGAAGTCGCGATGCAGCGCCTGCTCGTTCCGGCGCTCTTTAGCGCCGATGCCCTCGAGCTTGCAAGCGCCGAGGAAAATCGCGACGCGCTTGCCGCGCTCGGTCTTGAAGTCGCCGCAGTCGGCCCGGGCGAACTTGCCGTGCGCGCCGTCCCGGCACTCCTGCAGGGCGCCGACCCGGTCGCGCTCGTGCGCGCGCTGCTCGCCGAACTGTGCGAGCACGGCCTCCCCCAGATGATGGCGGCACGCCGCAACGAACTGCTCGCGACGATGGCCTGCCACGGCGCGGTGCGCGCGCATCGCCAGCTGTCGCTGCCGGAAATGAACGCGCTCCTGCGCCAGATGGAAGAGACCGACCGCGCCGACCAGTGCAACCACGGCCGGCCGACCTGGACCGAGCTTGCGCTCGGCGATCTCGACAAGTTCTTCCTGCGCGGCAAGTGAAGCCAGTGAAACTCCTGCCCGACGCCGGTGGCAAGGCCCGCCGCTTTCGGCAATGAAGCGTCCGCTCGCCCTCCTGCTGATGGGACCGACGGCCAGCGGCAAGACCGCGCTGGCGCTTTCGCTCGCGCGCGCTTTGCCGGTCGAGCTCGTCAGCGTCGATTCGGCGCAGGTCTTCCGCGACATGAACGTCGGCACGGCCAAGCCCGATGCGGCAACGCTCGCGGCCTTTCCGCACCACCTGATCGATCTGATCAGCCCGGAGGAAGCGTACTCGGCAGCGCGCTTCTGCGCTGACGCCGAGCGGCTCATCGCTGAAATTGCCGCGCGCGGCCGCGTGCCGCTCCTCGTCGGCGGGACGATGCTCTACTTCAAGGCGCTCATCGAAGGTCTTGCCAAGCTGCCGCCGGCCTGCGCGCAAACGCGCGCGCAGATCGACGCCGAGGCCGCCGCGCACGGCTGGCCGGCATTGCATCGGGCGCTCGCCGAGGTCGACCCGGTGAGCGCGGCGCGCCTGGCGCCGAACGATTCGCAACGCATCCAGCGCGCGCTCGAGGTCTTCCGCCTGAGCGGCCGGCCGCTTGCCGCGCTCATCGCCGCCGGCCGGCAAGAGCCGTCCGCCTGCGATTTTTTTGCGCTTGGCCTCTTGCCCTCGGCGCGCAGCGTCCTGCACGAACGCATCGCGCTGCGCTTCGATGCGATGCTCGCAGCCGGGCTCGAAGACGAGCTGACGATGCTGCGTAGCCGCTACCGCCTGCACCTCGATCTGCCCTCGATGCGCTGCGTCGGTTACCGGCAGGTCTATGAAACGCAGGAAGGCATCAGCCCGCGCGGCGAAATGCGCGAGCGCGGCATTTACGCGACGCGCCAGCTCGCCAAGCGTCAGATCACCTGGCTTGCCAATACGCTCAAGTCCGAAGTCTTCGATTGCCTCGACGCCGGTTTGCAAGCGAAGGTTTACGAGCGCGTCGCGCGCGTCCTCGACGAGCACGCCGGGACATAGGGCGCAGGCGCCGAAGGGGAGCCGCCGTCCGCGGCAAACCATTCAATGGGGTTAACAAAAAAGCCCATGCGGTTGAGCGCATGGGCTTCTGAGACTTCGCCTCCAGCACACCAGGCCGGAGTGATCGGCATTTTGCCGCTATGGTTGCTACACGGTCATCTCTGAACTACGGGTCAAACCTATAACCACACAGTCTCCAGAAAGCACGGCGGGTACGGCCACGACGCGTCGGGTTTGCCGCAGATCACGACGCAGTTCCACTATAGCGCATCGAACGGAAAAAGCCAGCGCGGCGCCGGCCTTCCTGTCTTCCAGGTAGGCACGCGGTTTGCTGACCTTTTTTGCTTTTTCCTTTTTCCGGCGGCAGAGAAAGATCGAACGATCCGAAGCATCGTCGCCGGGCCGATCAACGACCCCAGCCAGGGAGGTCGCAGCGCCGCGCCGCGACGATCCCGGGCGAGCGTTCAGCGAGCCCCGCAACGACCGACATGCGATCGCCGCCCTTTCTGCCCCGGCCGACCCCGCGCCCTGCCCTGCGCTTTGCCTTTGCGCTCTGCGCGGCGCTGCTGCTCGCCTGCCCGGAGGCGCGTGCGTTTGCCTGGCCGGATCTCGTGCGGCGCGCCGAAGCGCTCGCCGCCGCCGCTTACGTCAAGCCGCCCGAGCGGCTGCCCAAGGAGTTGCGCGAACTCGATTACGAAGCCTACCGCGACATCCGCTACAAACCCGAACGCGCACACTGGCGGCGCGAGAAGCTGCCTTTCGAACTCACATTCTTTCATCAGGGCCGCGATTACGCGCAAGCCGTCGCGATCAACGAACTCGTCGGCGGGCAGGCGCGCGCCATTCCCTACCGCCCCGAGGATTTCGATTTCGGCGCGAACACGACGCGGATCGCGAGCGCGCAACTGAAGAATCTCGGTTTCGCGGGTTTTCGCGTGCATTACGCGCTGAACACGCCGCGCATCAAGGACGAAGTCATCGTCTTTCTCGGCGCCAGCTATTTTCGCGCGCTCGGCAAGGGCCAGGCGTATGGGCTTTCGGCGCGCGCGCTCGCCGTCGACACGGCCGAAGCCCCGGGCGAGGAGTTTCCGCGCTTCGTCGAGTTCTGGATCGAGCGCCCCGAAGCCGGCGCGCGCCAGATCGTCATTTACGCGCTGCTCGATTCGCCGCGCGTAGCCGGCGCTTACCGTTTCCTGGTCAGGCCCGGGGTCGAAACGCAAGTCGATGTGACGGCCCGGATCTATCTGCGCGCAGCGGTCGCCAAGCTCGGCATCGCGCCGCTCACGAGCATGTACTACTTCGGCGAGAACCAGCCCGCCGAGAGCGAGGATTACCGTCCCGAAGTCCACGATTCGGATGGCCTGTCGATCAGCGTCGGCAACGGCGAAGCGATCTGGCGGCCGCTCGTCAACCCGAAGCGGCTCCTCGTCACCTCCTTCGCGATCAGCGCGCAGCCTGGCGCCGGCTTCGGCTTCGGCCTGCAGCAGCGCGATCGCCACTTCGCCAGCTACGAGGACCTCGCGACGCGCTACGAGGCGCGTCCGAGCACCTGGATCGCGCCGCAGGGCAACTGGGGCGAGGGCCGCGTCGAGCTCGTGCAGATCCCGACCCCCGACGAGACCAACGACAACATCGTCGCCTACTGGGTGCCGGCGATGCTGCCGCGGCCGCGACGCCCGCTCGACTTCGCTTACCGCCTCTCCTGGCAGAAAGACCGCGAGCACCGGCCGCCGCTCTTCTGGGTGGCGCAGACGCGGCGCGGACCGGGCTACACGCAAAAGAAGGACGGCAATATCTTTTTCCTCGTCGATTTCGTCGGCGGCCTGCCCGCCGGCTCCACCCCCGCCGGCGCGCCCGAGCCCGAGGCGGCGATCGAGCTTGACGCCAATTCGCAGCTCGTCAGCAGCCGCATCGAGCGCAACCCGGCAAGCGGTGGCTACCGCCTTTTCCTCGTCGTGCGCCGGCTCGCCGCGACCAAGCCGATCGACATGCGAGCCTGGCTGCGCCGCGCCGACACGCGCATCTCGGAAACATGGAGCTACATCCTCCCGGCCGATTGACCGGCGCCGCGGCAAGCGCCGCCGATCCGGCGCAAGCCTCGCTTGCGGCGCGCCTCAAGCAGGTCTGCGGCGACGCCGCGGCGGCGGCGACGAGCGCTGACGGGCTTTGCCTGCGCACGATGCCGCCGATCCGGCGCACGCCGATGGCACCTCGCCGCTGGCCGCCGCGCTTGCACTTCTGGCGGCGCGGCAGTGCGCGCCGCGGCGCAGCAGCCGAACCGGATCTGCCGCACGCCCATCACCACGCCGCACGCTGGCGCCGCGCTCTGCTCTTCCTGCTCGCCTTCGCCCAGACGATCGTCGCCACCGGCTCGATGAACGCCGTCTTGCCGTACCACGGGCAGCAGCCGATCGAGATTGCGATCCTCGTCCTCTTCGCGATTCTTTTTTTCTGGGTCTCGGTCGGTTTCTGGACCGCCGTCATGGGTTTTGTTCTGCTCATATCGGGTCCGGGCCGCGACCGTCACGCGATCAGCGCGAGCGCACCGCCCGATGCGAGCATCGACGCGGCAGTGCGAACGGCGATCGTGATGCCGATCTGCAACGAAGACGTGGCGCGCGTTTTCGCGGGCTTGAGCGCGACCTTCGAGTCGCTTTCGCGCTGCGGCCAGATCGCGCGCTTCGATTTCTTCGTCTTGAGCGACAGCAACCGCGCCGACCTGCGCGTCGCCGAAATCGACGCCTGGCTTTCCCTGTGCCGGGCGAAGCAGGCGTTCGGAAAAATCTTCTACCGCTGGCGGCGCACGCGCATCAAGCGCAAGAGCGGCAATATCGCCGACTTCTGCCGGCGCTGGGGCGCCAACTACCGCTACATGGTGATCCTCGACGCCGACAGCGTCATGAGCGGCGACTGCCTCACACGCCTCGTACAACTGATGGAAGCCAACCCCGGCGCCGGCATCATCCAGACCGCGCCGATCGCATCGGGGAAAGTGACGCTGCACGCGCGCATCCAGCAGTTCGCGGGCCGGCTCTACGGCCCGCTCTTCACCGCCGGCCTGCATTTCTGGCAACTCGGCGAAGCGCACTACTGGGGGCATAACGCGATCATTCGCGTCGCGCCTTTCATTGCCCACTGCGCGATCGGCCGCCTGCCCGGCGGCGCCGACGGCGAAGTCGAAATCCTCTCGCACGACTTCGTCGAAGCGGCGCTGATGCGCCGCGCCGGGTGGGCCGTCTGGATCGCCTACGACCTGCCCGGCAGTTTCGAGGAAATGCCGCCCAATCTTCTCGACGAACTGGCGCGCGACCGACGCTGGTGCCAGGGCAACCTGATCAACGCCCGCCTGCTCCTCGCCGAAGGACTGCACCCCGCGCACCGGGCGGTGTTTGTCACCGGGGTCATGGCCTACCTGTCGGCGCTGCTGTGGTTCCTCTTCCTCCTGCTGTCGACGGCGCTTTTGGCCGTGCACACGCTCGACGTGCCGGAGTACTTCAGCCGCCCCTACCAGCTCTTTCCGGACTGGCCGCAATGGCACCATGACTGGGCCATCTGGCTCTTTGGCGCGACGAGCGCGCTGCTGTTTACGCCCAAGCTCCTCGCCGTCATCCTGCAGGCGCGGCGCGGTGCCCGGGCTTTCGGCGGCCTGCCGCGGATGAGCGCGAGCATGCTCGCCGAACTCGTCTACTCGATGCTGCTGGCGCCGATCCGCATGCTCTTTCACTCGCAGTTCGTCGCCGCGGCGCTCGCCGGCTCGCACGGCGGCTGGACTTCGCCGCCGCGCGACAACGTCGAAACGCGCTGGCGCGACGCGCTCGCCCAGCACGGCACGCACACCTTGATCGGCTGCGCCTGGGCGGCTTTCGTCTACTGGCTCAACCCCGCCTACCTCGCCTGGCTCCTGCCGGTGGTCGGCGCGCTCGCGCTCTCGATCCCGCTCTCGGTGTGGTCGAGCCGGACAGCGGTCGGCAAGCGGCTGCGCGCGCGGCGCTTCTTCCTGATTCCCGAAGAATCAGCGCCGCCGCGCGAACTCGTCGACCTGCATGGGGAAGCGCTGGCCGCAGACGAGCGCGCGCGGCCGACCTTTCTGGCTGCCGTCGTCGACCCGCTGATCAACGCCATGGTTTGCGCCGCCGGCGGCCGCGCGGCCGTGAAGCGCCTGCAAGGCGCCTCGTCAAAGCAAAACGGACTCGTCGAACGCGCGCTTAACGCAGGACCGCGCTCGCTGAGCGAGCGGCAGAAGCTTGAACTCATCGACGACGCCGCGGCGCTCACTCGCCTGCATTTGCTCGTCGCTTCATCGCCCGCCGCGCACGCCGACTGGGTCAGGCTCCGTGCCGGCGCGGCCACGGCTCGCCAGCCTGCCTAAGCCTCGGCGGGCGCCTTGCGGCGGGCGAGCAGCGTATAGACCGTGGGCACGACGAAAAGCGTGAAGAAAGTGCCGAGGAGAAGACCGCCGACGATGACCCAGCCGATCTGCTGCCGGCTTTCGGCGCCGGCGCCGTGCGCGAAAGCGAGCGGAAGCGCGCCGAGGACCATGGCGCCCGTGGTCATCAGGATCGGCCGCAGGCGCAGCTCGGACGCTTCGATCACGGCCTGCCGCAGGTCGGCGCCTTTTTCCTGCAGCTGGTTGGCAAATTCGACGATCAGGATGCCGTGCTTGGTGATCAGGCCGACCAGCGTCACCAGCCCGATCTGGCTATAGACGTTGAGCGTGCCGCCCGAGAGCAGCAGCGCGAGCAGCGCGCCCGTCATCGACAGCGGCACCGTCAGCATGATGATGAAAGGATCGCGGAAGCTCTCGAACTGCGCAGCGAGGACGAGGTAGATGAAAGCGAGCGCGAGCACGAAGGTCAGCGCGAGCGAGGAGCTCGAGGTGCGGAACTCGCGCGACTGCCCGGCGTAGTCGATCGCGTAGCCGGGCGTGAGCACCCGGTTGGCGGCCTGCTCCATGAAAGTGAGGGCCTCGCCCATGGTGTAGCCGGGCGCCAGGTTGGCGGTAATGGTGACGGCGCGGCGCTGGCCGAAGTGATTGAGTTCGCGCGGGCTCACCGTCTCATCGACGGTGACGAGGTTGGCGAGCGGAATCATCGTATTGTCCTTGGCGCGAACGAAGATGTCGCGGATATCAGAGGGCCGCGTGCGTTCGGCATCGGCAATCTGCACGATGACGTCGTACTGCTCGCCGTCCTGCTTGAAGCGCGTCACCTGGCGGCCGCCGAGCATGGTCTCGAGCGTGCGGCCAACGGTTTCGATCTGCACGCCGGTGTCCGACGACTTGTCGCGATTGACCGTCACCGAAAGCTCGGGCTTGTTGAGCTTGAGATCCGTATCGACGTTGATGAGCCCGGGGTTCTTCGCGACTTCGGCGAGAATCTTGTCGGTGGCGACAAGCAGTTCCGGGTAGGACGCCGAAGTGACGACGACGAAATTTACGGGCCGCTCGCGCGGGCTCTGGCCGAGCGAGGGCGGCTGCACCGGGAAGGCGAGCACGCCCGGGATGCCCATGAACTTCGGGAAGAGCTCCTTGACCAGGTCGCCGGCGCTGCGCTCGCGTTCGTCCCAGTCGGTGAGGCCGAGAAACGAAATGCCCTGGTTGACCGTCGGGAAACCCGAGACGACAAAATAACGTTCGAGGTCGGGCGTCTGGCTGTAAATCGCTTCGAGCTGCCTTGCGTACCTGTCCGAATAGTCGAGCGTCGCGCCTTCGGGGCCGACGAAAACGCCGAGCACGACGCCACGGTCCTCGATCGGCGCAAGCTCCGATTTGAGCGAATTGAGCAGGACGAAGCTCGCCGCCGCGATCAGCGCGAAAGCGACGAGGACGATCCAGCGCCGCGAGAGCAGCGCGGTGAGGACGCGGCGATAGCCTTGTGTCAGCCAGACGAGGAAGTTTTCGATGCCGACATAGACCCTGCCGTGCTTGGGCTCATGGCGCAGGAGCAAGGAACACATCATCGGCGAGAGCGTGAGCGCGACGAAGCCCGAGACGATCACCGCGCCGGCGAGCGTCAGCGCGAACTCGACGAAGAGCTTGCCGGTGCGCCCGGTCATGAAAGCGACCGGCGCATAGACCGCGGCGAGGGTGATCGTCATCGCGACGACGGCAAAGCCGATTTCCTTGGCGCCCTTGAAAGCCGCTTCGCGCCGCGGCATCCCGTCTTCGATGTGGCGGAAGATGTTCTCGAGGACGACGATCGCGTCGTCGACGACGAGCCCGATGGCAAGGACGAGCGCGAGCAGGGTCAGCGTGTTGATCGTAAAGCCGAGGATGAACATCAGGCCGAAAGCGCCGACGAGCGAAACCGGAATCGTGACGAGCGGGATCAGCGTCGCGCGCAGGCTGCGCAGGAAGAAGAAGATGATCAAGAGGACGAGGACGATGGCCTCGGCGATCGTCGCAAAAACCGATTCGATCGAGCGCTCGATGAAAACCGAGGAATCGTAGGCGATGTCGGCGCTCATGCCTTTGGGCAGGCCGGCGATGAGCGGCGGCAATTCGGCGCGCAGCGCTTTTGAAAGATCGAGCGGATTGGCGGTCGCCTGCTTGATAACGCCGAGCGCGACCGCCGACTTGCCGTTGAAGCGCACCATGCTGCGCTCGGAAGCGGCGCCAAGTTCGACCCGCCCGAGGTCGGCGATGCGCACCGGGTAGCTGCCCTTGGCGTCGCTCGCCTGCTTGACGATGATGCCGGCGAATTCCTCGGGCCTGATCAGATCGGTCTTGGCGACGACCGAGAATTCGCGACTGCGGCTCTCGATGCGCCCGGCGGGAACTTCGACGTTCTGCCGGCGCAGCGCGTCCTCGACGTCCTGCGGCGTCAGCGCGAAAGCGGCGAGCCGGTCGCGGTCGAGCCAGATACGCATCGCGAACTTGCGCTCGCCGAAGATGCGCACGTCGGCGGCGCCCGGCAGCGTCTGCAGGCGCGGCTTGACGACGCGGTTGGCGATGTCGGTGACTTCGAGCGGCGTGTGCCGGTCGGAGGAAAAGGCGATATAGATGATCGGGCTGGCGTCGGCCTCGACCTTGGCGATCACCGGTTCGTCGATGTCGGTCGGCAGCAGGTTGCGCACGCGCGAGACGCGGTCGCGAACGTCGGAGGCGGCCGAATCGGGATTGCGCTCGAGCTTGAAGCGCACCGAGATCTGGCTGTTTTCCTGGCGCGAGATCGAGGTGATGACGTCGATACCCTCGATGCCGGCGAGCGAATCCTCGAGCGGCTTGGTGATCCGCGACTCGATGATTTCGGACGAGGCGCCGCGATAAGTCGTGTCCACGGTGACGACGGGTTCGTCGATCTTCGGGTACTCGCGGATCGGCAGGCGCGTATACGAGACGATGCCGATCAGCATCACCGCGAGCGAGAGCACCGTCGCAAGGACGGGGCGACGGATGCACAGTTCGGAGAGGATCATCGGGCGGGGCCGGCGGCGCTCGTGGCGGGGCTGCCGGGCGCCGCAGCGGCGGGCGGGTTGATGGGCGAAACCGGCGCGCCGTCGCGCAGCTTCATCTGCCCGGCGATGACGATTTCATCGCCGGCCTTGAGGCCCTCAACGACTTCGACCTGCGCATTCTTGCGCAAACCGGTCCTGACGACGACGCGCTCGGCCTTGCCGTCGCTGACGCGAAAGACGAAAGCGGCATTCGGGTCGGGAACGATCGCCTGTTCGGGCAACATCAGCACGTCGCGGCGCTCCTCGAAAATCAGCCGGACGCGGACGAACATGCCCGGCCGCAGCAAATTCTCGGCGTTGGAAAGGTGCGCGAGGCAGGAGATCGAGCGGCCGCCGGTGTCGACGAGCGGATTGATCGCGTCGAGCGTCGCGACGAACTTGCGCTGCGGCAAGGCGTCGGTCGTCACTTCGACGGTCTGCCCGGATTTCAGCTGGCCGAGCGCCGATTCGGGCAGGCGAAAATCGATCTTCAGCGTGCCGATGTCTTCGAGGTTGATGAGTTCCTGCCCCTCCTTGACGTAATCGCCGACGCTGACGTTGCGAATGCCGACAACGCCGGCGAAAGGCGCCTTGATCTGCGTCTTGTCGAGCTTGGCCTGCGCGAGCGCCAGCGTCGCGTCCTGCACCTTGACCGCCGCTTCGACGTTGTCGAGCGCCTGCTGGCTCACGAACTTCTTTTCGAAGAGCTCGCGCGAGCGCTTGAGGTTCACTTGCGCGAGTCCCAGGTTTGCCTTCGCCTGGTCGTACTCGGCCTGCTGCATCGCGGCGTCGAGCGCGATGAGGAGCGTGCCCTTGGCGACGCGCGAACCGTCCTTGAAGTTGATCAGCGATATGCGACCGGACGTCTCCGGGCGCAGGATGACCGATTCGTTCGAGCGCAAGGAACCGACCGCGGTCGCGTCGAGGGAAAGATTCGTCGCTGCGACGCGAGCGGTTTCGACGGGCAGCGCAAAGGCGCCCGGCCCCGGCGCGGCCGCGCCGGCGTTCACTACGGCGCCAGCGCCGGGTTTCGCCGCCGCGCCGGCCTGGCCGGCAGCGACCGGCTGCGCCGACCCGGAGGGCGCGCGAAAAGTCGTATAAGTCCAGTAGCCGAGGCCCATGAGGCCGGCGCCGACGATGAGCCAAACGACCAGAGGATGGCGCTGTTTCGACATACTGCTCCGACTCTCCCGCGCGAGCGGGGGCTTGGGGTCAACAGGCATTACTGACCAAGCGGTCAGGAGGCGGCAGTTTAGCGGAGCGCGGCGAATTTTGACAGTACGCCGGCAGCGACGGCGACGATCGAGGAAGCACTGCAGCGAGCGCTCAGGGACGCGGCCGACGCGATTGCCGGTAGAATCGGCAGCAGAGAGTCGTCACCGGCGTGTCAATCGACCATGCGTGGCGAATCGTTGTCAGACGATATTTCAGGAGAAGACTTGCGATGAAGATCTCGATGTTTGAAGCCAGT
Source organism: uncultured Propionivibrio sp. (assembly GCA_964485725.1). Lineage (GTDB taxonomy): Bacteria > Pseudomonadota > Gammaproteobacteria > Burkholderiales > Rhodocyclaceae > Propionivibrio. The sequence continues at coordinate 17,901 of CAZALA010000035.1, forward strand.
GCCCCGCGTTTCCTCACGATGCTGCGCGCCTTGGACGCAATCCTCGCGAAAGCCGAGGCGTACGCGGCGGCGAAGAAAATTGATCCGCAGGTGTTGCTCAATGCGCGGCTTTTCCCCGACATGTTCCCGCTCGTTCGCCAGATCCAGATTGCGTGCGACCATGCCAAAGGCGCCTGCGCGCGCCTCGCCGGCGTCGAACTTCCGAAGTACGAAGACAACGAGATGACTTTCGAAGAAATCCGCGCGCGCATCGCCAAGACGGTTGCTTTCGTCGAGTCATTGACGCCCGCCCAGATCGACGGCAGCGAAGAGCGGGCGATCACGCTCAAGGTCGGCGGCAAGGAGCGCAGCTTCACCGGACTGCCTTATCTCGTCGGTTTCGCCTGGCCGAACTTCTACTTCCACCTCGTCACCGCATACAACATCCTGCGCCACAATGGGGTGGAGATAGGCAAGAGAGACTACCTGCCCCTATAGGGCCGGCGGAGGGGCCGGCTGCGCTTGGCGATACGGCGTTGCAAAGTCCCTTGCATGGCGCTGCTATGCGGCGGGACTTTGCGCCTTGTCTCGCCTGCGCTCGCTCGGCCCGGGAACTGGAGTATTTCTGGCTCTTCGGATAATTGTGTGTGTGTAGGGAGGTACGTTAGCGTTTCATGCCAACGCATCCTTGTGTGGGTGACCTACCTGCGGATTGAGGTCGACGACGCTCTGCAATCTCTGAACAGACAGAAAATTTAGAACTGGACCTCACAGGCGGCTGGCATTAAAGTCAGTTTCCAAGGTGGCTGGGTGTCCGCTTTCGGCAGAAACTAGCAAGCGACACTTTCGGCCAACTCCCGCCATTCATCGCGCCAGAAATGGCCACTTCTAAGCGACAGGTTAGGGGCGCCGACCGGTCGTCCACGCTATTCAATATCCCCAAAGGGCGGCGACGTTGTCACGGGACTTCCTGGTCGAAGCGCCAGTCAGTAGTCAGTCGTTGGTTACGGTGCCAGTGCATCAGTGAGAGCACGCAGTAGTTTCGCGCCATCCCCACGCCATGCGCTGCCGCGCATGCAGGCAAGGGTTGTTGGTTCCGCCGAGGCTAGTCTCTCGAGCATCACAGGTGCGTTCTTTGTGTGCGAGAAGTAATCCATTTCATGCCGGAAAGCCTCGCTCGGTTCAAGAATGTCCGACTCCGTGATCGGCGGAAGATCGGCGCCTCCCTGCGTGAACAGGTCCCCGCATAGCAACGTCGATGTTCGTTCTTCCATCAGAAAACCGCATTCCCAAGCGTGAGGCAGGTGCGGCGTATCGAACCATCGGACGGCATGCTTGCCAAGGGAGAGTCTCTCTGCATCAGCGAGCGCACGCGGTGCCCGGTCAGCGAGATCGCTGATGGAAACCGTGGCGGCACCGTGCCGCATAGAGGTGAGGACTGAGGAGCCAGGAGCAGCCATTCATTAAGTGACCCACACTCGTCCGCTTCAACGTGCGAAAAGGCGATGTAACGAAGTCGTTCCACCGGCAGCAAACTCATTACCGCCTCACGTACCAGCGGAAACATCTTTCGCGGCCCGGTGTGAAACAGCAATGATTCATCGTCCACGATAAGGTATTGGTTGAACGAGAACCCGCCTGCACCTTCGATTACAACCGGCGTGTTAATACGGTAGATTCCTTCAGAAATCTCATGCACATTCGTTCCGGACCGCATGTTCGTATTGGTCATCTGGCTCTCCTTGCCGTGGATTAGTTGAAGCGAAATTCAAGCGCTCATGTCGCCCGGCAACGAAATGGAAAGAGACGATTCGTTCGCACTTCGTGCCGTGAACTGAATGGAATATCAAGGTTATCTACCGCAATATATCTCGACAAAAAAAGGGTCGGCTTTGAAATGCCACCAAACCCCCATTCCGTTCCTCACCCAGCGTTTAGCGCGGCTCTTCCTGCCGGGATGAAAGTGCCACTAGCATCCCGATAGTAACCACCGTGATGCCTGCCGCAACTGCGGGTGCGGGCGTTTCCGCCAAGAAGAACATCCCGCCGGCCAAGGTCGTCCCCGGAACGGCCGCCGTGGCGAGGGCTGTTCGCGCCACGCCAAGGATCGCGACGGTACGGGTGTAAAGAAGGAGCGAGAGCACTCCAATGGCGACTCCTTGAAAAACACCTTGGACCATCAGGACTTTCCAGTCTATGTTCAACAGGGATGGGGCGGACGTCGCGAGGTAGACCGGCAGGTACGCCGCCATCGAGAACGCCGCGACGATGGCTGCCGCCTGTAACGCCGGCACTCGGTAGCGCTTGGCAAGAACGCCATACCCGGACCAAGAGAATGAAGCGAGCAACAGCAGCCCGTCGCCGAGGAGTTGCGCCGGATGATAGGACTCGAGGACAGTGTCGGACAGAATCGCCACAACGCCGACGACGATCAGGGCAAGGCCGAGCACTTGCGGTCGGGAAATCGCGCCGACCCCTGTAACACCCAAGATCAGCGCGGTGGTCAGCGGGAGCGTACCGTGCAACAGCACGGCCGCGTGCGCCGCCGGCGCCATCGAGAAGCCGGCGTAAGCACACAAGGCAAATCCGAGACCGCCGAGTAATGCCAGCGCCACCGCTTGGGGTAGTCGAAGTCCGAAGAGCCCGTAGGTCAAAACAATCGGAGACAGCAGAATCCCACTGACTCCGAAGCGAAGCGCAGCCAGGTCAGCGATACCGAGCGCGGACGTCAAACCGGCGCGCGAGACGAGGGTGAACGACGAGAAGAAAAGAACGACGCCGACCGCGAAAAGAAAGCCACGAACTAACGACGTCTCAGTCGAGTTTAGACGCGACTCGTACTTCATCTTTCGTCCGCGCTGGTGTGCCTATATCGCGGCATCCGCGCCTTTGGCAGTCGCCCGATGGCGATTGCTCTCGGCCCAACACCTGCTGCGTCTTGCCCGAGCCTACGCTCGGATCTACGATGAAGGAGCATTCTGCGGTTCCCCATTAACTCGCCATCGTGACTGAACGGTAGCCAACCGCAGCGCATCAGTGATGCTCGTGCGTCACGGCATGACCCTTGCCTCGACTGATCAGCCACCGATTGACGGGGAAGGCCGCCACCCCTCCGGCGGCGAGCGCGACGAGCATGCTCGACCAGAAATGGAGCGAGTCGATTGGCGCGTCCATCGCGCCTGGAATGAGCATCATCAGCGCGTTGTCGACGATTTCCATGATCGTAATCGACGCGACGTCAGCGGCGAACGCGATGCGGACCGCAGCCTCGATCGCATAGCTGCGGCGCAGGAGCGGGAGCGCCGTCAGAGCGAAACCGGAGGTGAAGGCCAAAACGGTGGCCAGCACGATCGTCGCAGTATCGCTCCAGCCCAATGCCGTCCCGATCACGAGGCCGATCACTTCGCCGATCGCGCAACCCGACAGACAGTGCAAGGTCGCAATCAGAGCAGTACGGTTCAGCGACTCGTGGAGCGCGGAATGACCTGTACGGGCCTGATGATCGGCATGTCGAGAATGATCCATGGCAAGAATTCCCGGATCAATTAAGGCGGACTGGGTAGACATTCCGGCCGCGAAAAGTTCAAGGGGGCGGGTTGGCGCGTGGCCGTCTTTGCCGCGGCGGCTTAGAGCGGGCCAAGTGACTACAGGCCGCCATAAGAAGGGTAATAAAGGGTACGAGCGGGTGGATCGGGCCCTGCCTGACGGTAAAGGAAACTGATTGACAGCCTTGCGGCTAAAAGCCGACCGCGACCGCGGCGCCGAGCACCTTTTCGGTGCAGGCGAGTGCTATGGCAGCTTACAGGCTGAAAGCGGTCGCATTACTTGTATTGGTCATGTGGCGGCAGTGGGTCGATAACACTCGTTGATGCCGATTGAAAGCAGACGGTGACGGGGAGTAGAGTGCCGATCAGCTGTTCGCCGCCAGAAGGGGTCATTGATAGATTCTCCCGTAAGCAGACGTCTTCTTGAGTTAATGCAAGATGAACTGATACTTGCAGTGGTGTCTCTTTTTTTTAAATCATATTTCCAATGAAATTTGTAAGAGCCGATACAAGCTCCAAGGTTTCCGTTCTTTAACTAAGCCATCGTGATAACCCCTGCTCATTTTGAGAAGCATCTGCCTGGTGAATACCCTCGCACAGTCGCAGTGAGGGAATATCTCGCCAATGCGTGCGCGGAGTTTGTCGAATCAGGGCGAGCTGATTCAAAGTTCTTCACTGAACTCACGAGTGATTCAACTCAAAAGTTTTGGGCCTGCGTCTCTGAAGCGTTGATTGCTCTTCGCCTACGCGATAAGCAATTTGGGGATCGAAAGACAGTTGGAGTTGGACCCGACTTTCTTCTCATGAACGGCGCTCAGAGAATCTGGGTGGAAGTCATATGCCCGGAGCCCACAGGCGTGCCTACAAACTGGCTGGATCCGAAGGGTGGCGAGGCCATTACCTTTCCGCACCAGGAGATTCTCCTGCGATGGACAAGCGCCATCAAAGCGAAATCCGAACGGCTAGTCGGAAGTGAAGATGGCAAACAGATTGGCTACATAGCGTCGGGCGTAGTAGCCCCGAAAGATGCATACGTCATTGCTGTTAACGGCTGTCAGATGCGAAGCGGGCCATTCCCTGCCTTGTTGGGCATAAGCCGGTTTCCTTTTGCTGCCGAGGCGGTGTTCCCAGTTGGTCCGTATCAGTTGCAGATCAACCGAGAAACGCTGGAGGTAGTCGATCGCGGCCACCAGCATCGCCCCTTCTTAATCAACAAGAATCAAGCGCAAGTACCAGCACTTACATTCTTAAATCCGCGGTTCAATCCTGTTAGCGCCGTTTGGGCGCTCGACCTCAATGGCGGTTCTGTCACCGGGAATAACGAGCCATCAGCCGTCATTCACAACCCGAATGCGCTGAACCCGGTGCCCATTGGCTTCCTGCCCGCAGACCAAGAGTACGTCGCCACTCCAGTTGGCGAGGATCTCGTTCTGTCCATGGTAGGTTAGTTGGGTATTCCTCGATGGCCAATCCTTCCATGGACGAGACACCTTACAGCCGGCTTCGCCTTCTGCGAGCCGCCCCTCATGTCCAGCGTTCGAAGGCCTGCTTTTCGGGAACGATTCCACTTAATATTGCGCCGCAATGTCATCTGTTATACAGACCCCGGTGCCTGCGTAAACACTGTTAGGGTCCATTACCCACCGAGGTGCTCTGTGGAAGAAGAAGCCAAGGCTGTACAGGAAGTAGCGAAGACCACCGGGAAGGCAATCGATGCAGCTCGTGAAGCCGGCGGGTTTATCGCCAGATTTGTATCTGGCCCGCTAGAACAGGGGATTGGAATCTTCGAGGACCGGCTGAGATACATGCGATGGGAACGCCAAGTCCGGCTCATGCAGCGCGCGCAAGACCTGCTTCGCCTCGTTGGACTGCCTGCGCCAACACGCCCCGTTCCTTTGAACCTGCTTATTCCCATCATGCAGGGCGCGAGCCTGGAAGAAAACGACGATCTGCAAGATCGATGGGCCGCCCTGCTTGTTAACGCTGCGAATGCAAATTTCCGTAACGAGGTACGCCGCTCTTACGCCACCATTCTTGAGCAACTAACGCCACTAGATGCGCAAATTCTTGATGTTTTGTATTCCTTGCCGTTTGAAATGAGCCAACACGATGGCATAGCAACAGCGGAATTACCTATGCGCGCTCGCATCAAGGAAGAGAAAGAACAACAATTTCCGCTGCCTAGTGAGGAAGTCGTCATTTCGCTTAGCAACCTTGCCCGTTTAGGATGTTTGCGTCCCGGCATGACGTGGGGCGGAGGAGAGAGTTTTGGTCGGGTCAATCCTACGGTCGCCGGTAAAGCATTCGTTGAAGCTTGTCGTCCATATGGAACCTAACCCTGCGTTCCCGGCGACCCGCGTGAAAAGCCGCGCAGGCGCCTCAACTCCACGTTAGGACTCGGACCAACAACGCCTATGGCTAAGCGACCACCACCGGGAAGATGCGTTCACTGCCTTGAGGACGGTGTTGATCGCAATTGGGATCATGTCTTTCCGGAGGCTTGGTATCCTGATACAACACCGCGCGATCTCTATAAATGGCAGATTCCGAGTTGTGAGAAATGCAACCGAGAGTACGGTGTGATGGAGGACGACATGCTGCTGCGTCTTGCTCTCACCGTAGATCCAAGAGCGCTTGAGACTTCTGGAATTGTTGCAAAGGCTCTCCGATCTATAAAACCTGAGGCTGGTAAGAACGAAAGAGACCGATCCGCTAGAGCGGCTCGCGCCGCTCACCTTGGGTCCGAATTGATTGATGGCCCAGCAATTCCAATGCAGTCTGTCTACCCAGGACTCGGCGAACGATGGGGACGTCCGGCGGGCAGCGGAATCGGCATTCCTATTCCTGCGAGCAGCTTCCGCCGACTGACGGAGAAGATCGTTCGGGGAATCTATTTTATCGAGCACAACAAGTTCATCGAGCCGCCCTACGTAATCGAATTTTATGCACTGGCCGACGAAAGTTCAGAACCGATCAAGGCGCTGATAGAAAAGCACGGGCGGGAATACGCTCGGGAACCAGGAATCATAGTTAGGCTTGCGGCGCCTGAAGAGGACCCAATGTCAAGCCTTGTCGAAATCTCTGTTTGGGGACAAGTAAAAATGTATGCATCCGTACTGCCTGAGTCCTAACCCGCCGGTCAACCCGTACCTGCCGCCAAAAGCGCGACCGGCCGGTGACCTTGGGCGTTAGGTTTGCGTATGAGTCAGCAGCAGCCTTCCGCCGCCGACGTTGCCGCCTTGGTTCGTGCCATGGTGGCGCGTACACCGTCACGCGTCGCCGGAAGTGCTCTGGCAATCGTCGGTAGCCATTCGTGCAATGTTCGCCACATGGGTACCGGAACGCTTCTGGCTGTGGCAGATGCGAAGTTCGTGGTAACTGCGGCGCATGTCTTGAAGATGGCGAAAGATCAGGACCTGACTGTCGCAATCTCGCCCGCGTTGGGCGGAGTGTTTACGGCTGTTACCGCACGGCCTTGGGTGCTCACCATGGATGGCGGTGCGGGCGACCAAAACGACGTCGCGCTATATCGTCTGGACGAGCGTGAGCTCGGGCGGTTGGGCGCAGTCGACTTCGTTCGGATCGCAGACGTTTGCTTCGAAAAGGACCTTGCTTCCGCCTACTTCGTTGTTTGTGGATTTCCTAGCATCTGGTCGACGGCATCTAACCCGGATGGGGATATGAAGTCACGGCTTCTGCAGTACGGAACCTATCCATTCAAAGGGGAAACGAGTGGTCTGGGGGGCTTCGATCCCGAGAGGCACATTCTTCTGGAGGGCACGCCGGGCGACCTGCTGGACCACAATGGAGAACCGACCCGATTTCAAACCCGATCCGGACACCCGGCGAGTATGCCTGCAGACCTTTCGGGAATTAGCGGCTGCAGTGTTTGGCGAATCGGGGACTTAAGAACCCCGGTTTCCGAATGGAATATCAACGGTGCGCAAATCGTGGCCGTGCAAACAGGTGTCTTTAAGACTGCAGGCGCGATCAAGGCGACACGTTGGAATGCGGTAACGACGCTGCTGCACTCGGCTTGGCCGGATCTGAGGGTAACGATCAACATGTATGCGCGCATGTAATGATGGCAGCTTGCGCGCCGAAACCTAACTGGTCAGCCAACACGGACGACCCTGCGGCAGGCTTCGCCCGCCTTCGGGTCGCCGGTTGCTTTCAACGTTGAACGTCGGCTCTCTTAGACTTAAAGGGCCGCTTAGGGTCGATAGTGATGTTCGAAAGAACATGAAGCAGCCGAAAATGAAACCACTTTTTCTACAGCGTCGTTAGGCATCGCCCACCAATCGTTGCCTGCGACGGTGACGTTCCATATTTCGTTAAGGCCAGTTTTCGGTCATACGGAGACGCCCTTGCGTCGTTGCGCTAGTTTTCGGAGAGCGACACCTAACCCTCCTCGGCTTTGCCGCTCCGGTGGCCCTTGGGCTAGCGCGTTCCTGAACGGCAGCTTTGCACAGTGGCAAAGTTCCGCTTTGGGTCGATTGTGAAGATTGATTGAATATGAAGCAGACGATCAGGTGAAATCACCTTTTCTACAGCCTCGTTAGAAGGCGAGTGATGCGTCAGCGCGGACTATTTCTGTTCTACTTGCTTGTCGGCATCGTCCTGACGGGATGCGCGACTCCTGTACCTGAACCGCAGTGGAACAGGTTCACGACCAATCTATCGGGAGCAGCCGTATCTATCTCGACACCGCGCGGCCACTTTAGGGATGTTAGCGTTCCGAGCGTTGACTTGTCGGTGAACACGAAGCCCCTCATCCTATTGTTCGAACGCTCCTGGATTGCCTCTGGGTTCCTCGCTGATAGGGGCGGTATGGAACTCAAACTTCTTCTGGCAAAGCATCACGCTCAATTTTCCGGGCAAGCGTTCATGGAGGCTGTGCGCCTTGACTATCAGGCTGAAGTCGGACGCGTATTCCCGGATGCTGAACTCGTCGCCCCTTCAACGCGAACGATTGGCGGACGGCAATGGACCTGCTTCTTCGTTACGAAGATTCAATTGCCAGATTGTGTTTTGGAACTTCCAGACCGTAGTCACTACCTGATATGGAGGCGAACATGGATAGCCAATTCAAGCCGACACCCACCAAGCGAGTTCGTTGAACTCGCCGACAAAATCGAGCGTTCCGTTGCGCTTGCCTTCTAACATTTCCATACACCTGACCACCTCCGGCGGCGCGATCTCAGCCGTTGAGCGTCTGCTTTTTGAAAACGTGAAGGTCGCCTTTGGGTCGGGAGCACCAATTCGCCGAATGAGGAAGCTGCTGTTCAACGCACTTCCCG